>NZ_JBEHZD010000598.1:0-4394 GCF_040240285.1 Streptomyces sp. HSW2009
GGCGGGCCGGCAGCCGCGGCCGGACCGGCGCCCGGCAGCGGCACGCGCCCGGAGCGCACCGCGGAGCAGGTCGCGGCGGAGGAGGCCGCCTGGGCCGCGATCGTGGCCGGTTACGGCGAGGAGCCGCCGGACCCGCCGGGGGTCGCCCCGTGGTCGGCGCCGAAGGGGCCGGACGAGGCGACGGACGGGCCCGGGCGGGAGATCGCGCCGGGCAAGCCCGACAAGACGCTCGGCCGCTCGGATGACGAGCCGCCCCGCCGCAGTGAGGCCAAGGGCGGCGAAGCGGAGGCGGACGAACCGCAGGCCGCGCGCCCGCTGGGCAGCTCCGTGATCTTCGCGCCGGGCGTGGGCCCGCGCGACTGGACGCCCGACGAACCCTCCGACGACGACTTCGACGAATCCGACGAGGGCCACTTCGTACCGCCGGACCCACCGCTCCCGCACGCGGACACCACGGCGCGCTTCGCCTGGCTCGCGGTGCTCGGCGGCCCGCTGCTGCTGCTCATCATGGTGGTGCTCCGGCAGGAGATCACCTGGTGGATCGCGACCCTGGGAGTGGGCGGCTTCCTCGGCGGCTTCGCGACCCTGGTGATGCGGATGCGCAACGACGAGGACGAGGAGGACGACGACCCGGGTCGGGGCGCCGTCGTTTAGCCGGCCGTCGGCTGGCCGGCTGGCCGGACGGTTGTCGGGCCCGGGCGGTTGTCTGACCCGGGCCGTCGTCTGACCTGCCGGGCGGCTGCCGCTGGTCGTGCCGGACTGGCGACTGCCACCGGTCCACCGGGCCGGGCGGCTGCCGCAGGTCGCGCCCGCGTCGCCGGGCTCATCCGGGTCGCCGCCGCTCACACTCCCGCCGCCGAGCTCGCCCGCGGCACCGGTCGCCCTCCGTACCACCGGATCACCCGCAAGAGCGGCAGCCACCGCCCGGCGCCATGACCGAAGCCGACGGGCCCAGCCGGTGCCCCTGCCGGTCCGCCGGCCGGCCACGGGCCACGCGGGCCCGAGCGACCCCACAGCCTCGGCCGACCCGCCCGCCCGGCGGTCCGTCCATCGGGACGCCCGTCCGTCGGTCCGCCTGCCCGTCCGGGTACGGCCCCGGGGAGCCGGTCCGCAGGTGCGGCCCTGTGCCATCCTGGGCCGGTGCTGCTGAGCGATCCCGTGAACCGTTTCGAGCTGCGCCCGGTCCGCTACCAGTTCCCAGTGGCACGGGGCGCCGCGTACGACGACAACTGGCTGGTCATCGCGGGGACGGTGGCAACCCCCGACGGTGCCTGGTCCTTCGCCGACCCCTGTCTGTTGACCGACGAGGCGCGTCGGATCGGCGTGTGGCTGCGTGCCGTGGCCGCCGGGACCGCGGCGGTGACCGGCCCGGACGCCGACGGGGAGTGGTCCCCCGACGTCTGCTTCATCGAGCCGGTCCTCGCCCTGAGCCTCGCCGAACGGGGCGACGACGGAGCGACCGTCCGCCTGCACCTGTCCCTGGAGGCCGCACCACCCTCCCGGCCGGATGCCGAATCCGCGGACGTCTACCAGTACTTCGTCGCGGTCCGCGTCGCCACCGTGGACCTGCTCCGGGCGGCCGACGCCTGGGACGCCGAGCTGGCCGCCTTCCCGCCCCGCTGACCGGCCCGGCCGGGGGCGGGTGACCGTACGCACACCCGCCGGGAGCCGCGAACGCGCCGTACCGCCGCCACTCCCCCGCGCCCGGCGAGCGACGGGCACCGCACCGAGCAGGCCAGGCCAGGCCAGCGCGCCGGGGCCCGTACGGTCACGGCAACGCGCCGGGGTCAGTCCGTACGGCCGCCCGGGTGCGGCAGTCGCAGTGCGGCCAGTACGGGCCGGTGGTCGGCGGCGGTGTGCAGGTCGTCGGGGCGGACGGCGGCGAGCGCGTCGGGCACGCCGCAGCCGAGTACCTCGACGCCGCCGGTGGTCAGCACCGCGTCGATGCGCTGGTGCGGGTGGGCCACGGGCGCGGTGAACTCGCTGCCCCACGGGCGGAGTTCCCTGGCGTCGTGCAGCGGCCCCGCGGTCAGCCGCTGGAAGGCACGGCCCTGCGGCCCCTCACCGAAGCCGCCGGCCGCCACCGCGTACGGGGCGTCGAGGGCGGTGAGTTGGCCGAGCAACTGCCCCGCGTGCACGTACCGTTCCCCGGCGGCGGGGCCGAAGTGGCAGCTCAGCACGGCGAGCCGGACGTCACCGAAGCGCAGCACGGCGCCGGCGACGCCGCGCCGCGGCAGGCCGGGCGTGCGTGGCAGCCCGACCTCGGCGGTGTGCTCCACGTGCGGGCGCAGGGTGCTGAGGATGGCCGGCCCGGTGGTGGTGGCGCCACCGGCGACGTGCACCAGCCCGGCTTCGCGGGCCAGCCGCGCCAGCGCCTTGCGCCAGCGGAAGAACCGCGGCGCCTCCTGGACGCACACCACGTCGGGGGCGGTGGCGCGGATGACCCGGGCCACCGCCTGCCGGGCGGCGCCGGGCTGCTGGCCCGGGGCGTCGCGCAGCGAGCGGATGTTGTAGCTCAGCACCCGCACCACGACGGAGCCGTCCGGCTCCGTGTGGGACGCGGGCAGATCGTGCTGTGGACTCCGTACGGCCGCGAGCGTCACTCCGCCACTCCAGAACTGGGACCTGACCTGATGTTCTTCTGTGCTGACACGCGCGGGCGCCGCGCGCGGACGGCAGCGGCGCCCCGGTGCCGTCGGGGCAATCCCCGAGGCATCTCCCGGGACAACCTACGGGGTGCCGGGGCATGCGCGCCTACCGTTGCGGACGAGGCTGGTGTGACGCAAGTTCCCGCTGTTACCGCCGACTTCGACGACCTGTGCCGGACGTAAGGGGCCAGCGGGACCTATCGGCATCCGTCGGGCGGCGAGGGCGGGGCGGCCGTCCGCGCCGGGCCGGCCCGCCGGCCGGTCCCGATCAGCCCTGGCGGGCCAGGTCCGCCGCGCCCACCAGGCCCGCCTTGCCGCCGAGTTGGGCGGCGAGCACCTGGGCGTGCGGGCGCCACTGGCCGCCGACCAGCCAGCGGCGGAAGGACTTGCGGATCGGGTCGAGCACCAGGTCGCCCTCGTCCGAGACGCCGCCGCCGACGATGAACGCCGACGGGTCGAAGAGCGAGGCCAGGTCGGCGAGGCCGGAGCCGGCCCAGCGGGCGAGTTCGCGGAAGGAGTCGATGGCCACCGGGTCACCGCTGCGGGCGGCCTGGCTCACGTGCTTGCCCTCGATGCCGGCCGGGGTGCCGTCGCCGAGGCCGAGCAGGACGGTGGCGTTCTCGGGGGCCGCCGCGGCGCGCTGGCGGGCGTACCGCACCAGGGCCCGCCCCGACGCGTACTGCTCCCAACAGCCCTGACTGCCGCAGCCGCACAGCAGGCCGTCCGGCACCACCCGGATGTGCCCGAACTCGCCGGCCACCCCGAACCGCCCGCGGCGCAGCTTGTTGCCGATGATGACGCCGCCGCCGAGCCCGGTGCCGAGCGTGATGCAGATGACGTCGTCGTGGCCCTGCCCGGCGCCGAACCGGTACTCGCCCCAGGCGGCGGCGTTGGCGTCGTTCTCCACCACGACGGGCAGCCCGACCCGCTGTTCGACCTTGTCCTTGAGCGCCTCGTGGCGCCAATTGATGTTGGGCGCGAACAGCACGGTGGCGCGCTTGTCGTCCACGTAGCCGGCGGCGCCGATGCCGACCGCCTCCACCTCGTGGTCGGCGCTGACCGTCCGTACCGCATCGGCGATGGCGTCCACGACGCCCGCGGGGGTGGGTGGGGTCGGGACCTGACACGTCGCTCGGATCGTGCCCTCTTCATCGACCACGCCCGCCGCGATCTTCGTGCCGCCGATGTCAACGCCGATGGTGAGTCCCATATGTCCCTCAGTCTTCGGTCGATCCCCGCCGGGCTAACCGTACCGGAGGGCGGCCTCAGTCGAGGTCGATGCGTTCACTTCCTGGAGGCGTATCGTCTCGGCCGCCGTCTTTCTTGGTCCCGGGCTCCGCTGCGGGCGCGCCTTCGCGTGCGGCCTGGTCGTCGTCGCGCGTCCAGCGCTGCTCCTGGCCCGTCACCGCCGCCCGGGCCGCCGCGAGCAGTTCGGAGCCGGCCGTGGCCAGGTGGTCGAAGACGTCGGGGTTGCGCTCGATGACCGGCTCGACGGCGGCCTTCGCCTGGCCGATGAGTTGGCGCATGACGGTCTGGGCGGCGGCGCCGGCGATCGGACCTTGAAGCGATGAGAGCTTGTCGGTGAGGGTTTCCGCCAACTTCCGGAGCTCTTCGGCGGCGCTGGTCGGCTGCGGTCCGTAACGGGCCCGGCGCCGTTCGCGCTCGGCGGCGAGGTCCTCGGCGCACGCCTGCTCCCAGGCGCCCGGGTCCGCCGCTGGCGCCTCGCGCGCGGGCCGGTCCGCGGCG
>NZ_JBEHZD010000599.1:0-4382 GCF_040240285.1 Streptomyces sp. HSW2009
CCCCCGGCGCCCCCCCCCCCCCCCCCCCCCCCCCCCCCCCCCCCCCCCCGCCCGCGGCACCGGCGGGGACGAGTTGGACCGGGTGCTCGGCGGCGGCCTGGTGCCCGGCGCCGTGGTGCTCCTCGCCGGCGAGCCCGGCGTGGGCAAGTCCACGCTGCTGCTCGACGTGGCCGCCAAGGCCGCCTCCGACGAGCACCGCACGCTCTACATCACCGGCGAGGAGTCGGCCAGCCAGGTCAGACTGCGCGCGGACCGCATCGGCGCGCTCTCCGAGCACCTGTACCTGGCGGCCGAGACGGACCTGTCCGCCGTCCTCGGCCACCTCGACACGGTCAAGCCCTCGCTGCTGGTCCTGGACTCGGTGCAGACCGTGGCGTCCCCCGAGATCGACGGCGCGCCCGGCGGGATGGCGCAGGTCCGCGAGGTGGCCGGGGCGCTGATCAGGGCGTCCAAGGAGCGCGGCATGGCCACCGTCCTGGTCGGCCACGTCACCAAGGACGGCGGCATCGCGGGCCCCCGCCTGCTGGAGCACCTGGTGGACGTGGTGCTCAGCTTCGAGGGCGACCGACACGCGCGGCTGCGCCTGGTGCGCGGCATCAAGAACCGGTACGGGGCGACCGACGAGGTCGGCTGCTTCGAGCTGCACGACGAGGGCATCACGGGCCTGGCCGACCCGTCGGGCCTGTTCCTGACCCGGCGCGCCGAGCCGGTGCCCGGCACGTGTCTGACCGTCACCCTGGAGGGCCGCCGCCCGCTGGTGGCCGAGGTGCAGGCGCTGACCGTGGACACCCAGATCCCCTCGCCGCGGCGCACGACGTCGGGCCTGGAGACCTCCCGCGTCTCGATGATGCTGGCCGTGCTGGAGCAGCGCGGCCGGATCAGCTCGCTCGGCAAGCGCGACATCTACAGCGCCACCGTCGGCGGCGTGCGGCTCACCGAGCCCGCGGCCGACCTGGCCGTCGCGCTCGCGCTGGCCAGCGCCGCCAGCGATACGCCGCTGCCGATGAATCTGGTCGCCATCGGCGAGGTGGGACTCGCCGGCGAGGTCAGGCGGGTCACCGGGGTGCAGCGCAGGCTCGCCGAGGCCGCCAGGCTCGGCTTCACGCACGCCCTGGTGCCCAGCGACCCGGGGAAGGTTCCCGCCGGCATGCGGGTGCTTGAGGTGGCCGACATAGGCGAGGCCCTGCGCGCTCTGCCGAAGCGGCCACGGCGAGAGGCGCCCCAGCCCCCACGCGAGTCGGCGGACCGCCGGTAGACTTTGCCCTGGTCTCGCCCGCACGCCCGTACGTAAGGACACCGCGTACGTCCGGCAGGGCGGCCTGCGGCACCGACCAGATCTGGCGACGGAGGAGTGCAGTGGCAGCCAACGACCGGGCGACAGCTCCCGGCAGGGCCGGTGGAAGCTCCGGTTCCGATCGTCTGATGCGCGCCTCCCTGAGCGCGGTCGCGCCCGGTACGGCGCTCCGGGACGGCCTGGAGCGCATCCTGCGCGGCAACACCGGCGGACTCATCGTGCTGGGCATGGACAAGACCGTCGAGTCGATGTGCACCGGCGGGTTCGTCCTCGACGTCGAATTCTCCGCGACCCGGCTGCGCGAGCTGTGCAAGCTGGACGGCGCGCTGATCCTCGACAAGGACATCACCAAGATCGTGCGGGCGGGCGTGCAACTGGTGCCCGACGCCTCGATCCCGACCGAGGAGACCGGCACCCGGCACCGCACGGCGCAGCGCGTCTCCATCCAGGCGGGCTTCCCGGTGGTCTCGGTCAGCCAGTCGATGCGGCTGATCGCGCTGTACGTGGACGGCCAGCGCCGGGTCCTGGAGGACTCCGCGGCCATCCTCTCCCGCGCCAACCAGGCGCTCGCCACGCTGGAGCGGTACAAGCTCCGGCTCGACGAGGTCGCCGGCACGCTCTCCGCGCTGGAGATCGAGGACCTGGTGACGGTCCGGGACGTCACCGCGGTCGCCCAGCGGCTGGAGATGGTCCGCCGCATCGCGACCGAGATCGCGGAGTACGTGGTGGAGCTCGGCACCGACGGCCGGCTGCTCTCGCTCCAGTTGGACGAGCTGATCGCCGGCGTCGAGCCCGAGCGGGAGCTCGTCGTGCGGGACTACGTGCCCGAGCCGACCGCCAAGCGCTCCCGCACGGTGGCCGACGCGCTCGCCGAACTCGACGCGCTCACCCACCCCGAACTCCTCGAACTCCCCATCGTCGCCCGCGCGTTGGGCTACAGCGGCTCTCCCGAAACGCTCGACTCGGCGGTCTCCCCGCGTGGGTACCGGCTGCTCGCCAAGGTTCCGCGGCTGCCCGGTGCCATCATCGAGCGCCTGGTGGAGCACTTCGGCGGCCTCCAGAAGCTGCTCGCCGCCAGCGTCGACGACCTCCAGATGGTCGACGGCGTCGGCGAGGCCCGCGCCCGCTCGGTCCGCGAGGGGCTGTCGCGACTGGCGGAGTCGTCCATCCTGGAGCGGTACGTGTAGCTTGCCGCGTGGCCGCTCCGCGTTCTGGGGTGGCTTGCGGTGGAGTGCTTTTCCGCTGGCCGCGGGGCTTCTTCGTGGGGTGGCTTTGCGGGGGCTGGCGGGTCGTTTGCCGCGGGTTGTGGCTGACTGTTTGCTCTCTTTGTTCCCTTCGCTGGCTGCGGGCTTCGTCGTGGGCTGACCGTTCGTTGGCCGCGGGCCTTGGTGGGGTGCGTTTTCGTTGGCCGCGGGGCTTCTTGGCGGTGGCTCGCCGGGGCTGACTGTTCGTTGGCCGCGGGTCCTTGGTGGGAGCCCAGGCGTGGGTGGTGCCCTTGTTGTTGATTCCGCCGGACTCTCCCTGTGGGGGCTGGGCGCCGTTGCGGCGGGATGAGGGGGGTGGGGCTGCTTGTGTTGTTGGGTGGGTGTGGGTGCTTGTCCGTGTGGCGGGGTGGCCATCTGCCGGGGCCGGGCGTTGAGGGCGCTGTCTGTGTCTTTGCCGCTTGAGTGAGGTCAGGTCCAGGTCCGCTGGTTGCGGTTTCTGGGTGGGCTCCGGGATGTGGGTGCGCCGTGGCGCGGCGGCAGGTGGCACTTTCGGGGGTGGGTTTTGGGAAGTGCCACCTGAGTGGTGGTCGTGGGGTGGGCGCCGGTGTGGCGGGATGGGCGGGCCATGGGCTGGGGCCGTGTGCCGAGGGGGCTGTCTTTGCCGCTTGGGCGGCCGCGCCTGCTGGCTGCGGTTTTTGGTAGCTCGCGGGATGTGGGTGCGCCGTGGTGCGGCGGCGGGTGGCACTTTCGGGGGTGGGTTTTGGGAAGTGCCACATTGTGGCCCCTGGGGCCGGGGCGGGGGCTTGCCATGTAAGGGCCGGGCCGGGCTTGGGTTCAAGGGGGGCGGGGCCTGCCGCGTGCGAGTCGGGGTAGTCGTGGGCGTTACGCGCGGAGTGCCGCGTGGTCCGGGGGGAGGGCGTGGGCGAAGCCTTCGCCGTGGGTCCAGCGGCGCACCTCGGCGATGGCCAGGGCCGCGAGGCGGCGCAGTTCGGTGCCCTGGGAGCCGGCGATGTGCGGGGTCAGGAGGACGTTGTCGCAGGTCCACAGGGGATGGTCGGGGGGCAGCGGGTCCGGGTCGGTGACGTCGAGCACGGCGTGGATGCGGCCCGCGACCAGCGCTTCGGTCAGCGCGTCCTGGTCCACCACCGCACCCCGGGCCGTGTTGATGAGGGTTGCACCGGGGCGCAGTGCGGCCAGGAGTTCCCGGCTGACCAGGCCGCGGGTGGCGGGCAGCAGCGGGGTGTGCACGCTCACCACGTCGCTGCTCGCGAAGAGTTCGTCGAGCCCCACCGCCCGCGCGCCCCACTCCGCGGCGGCCCCGGCGCTCACGTACGGGTCGTACAGCAGCACCTCCAGATCGTGCGGGCGCAGCAGTTCGATGAGCCGGCGGCCGGTGAGCGAGGCGCTGAGGACGCCGACGGTGCGCTGGTAGTTGCCGTCGCCGGGGCCGACGTACTGCCAGTGTTCGCGGGCCCTGGCGGTCCGGTAGGAGTGGGCCGCGTCGAGGACGCGCTTGCCGGCGAGCAGGATCATCGCGAGGGCGTACTCGGCCACCGGGAGGGCGTTGGCGCTCGCGGCCGTGGACACCTCGATGCCGCGCTGCCAGCAGGCGGCGCCGACGTGGCCGCGTACCGAGCCCGCCGTGTGCACGATCGCCCGCAGCCGGGGCGCGGCGGCCAGCGCCCGTTCGTCGATCGGCGGACAGCCCCAGCCGGTGATCAGCAGTTCGGTGTCGGCGAGCACCCGGCGGGCGTGCGCGGTGTCGAAGTCGGTGAGGGCGGGCGGCGGCACCAGGTCGGTGAGCTCGGCGAGTTCGGCGATCTCATGGGTCTGCAACTGGTCGAGCCAGGATTCGGAGACGCCGGTGGTGACGAGGGTGGCAG
>NZ_JBEHZD010000006.1:0-48592 GCF_040240285.1 Streptomyces sp. HSW2009
CGACACGGCCGCCGGGGACGCCGCAGCCGCAGCGCAGGAGCCGCGGGCCACGGACGGCGGCGGTGCGCCAGCGGCGACCACCGGCGCGACCGGCGCCCTGGCGTCCCGGGGCGCCGGAGCGGCTGCGCGCGGCGCGGGGAACGCCCCCGGGGCGCTGCGCGGCCTGCTGCCCGTGGTGGAGTCGGCCGCGCTGGCCGCGGCGGTGACGCTGGTCGGGCTGCTGGTGCCGGTGCCCACCGACGCGGACGACCACGTGAACATCGCCGTGGTGCAGGGCAATGTGCAAAAGCCCGGCATGGACTTCCTGGGCCGCCCGATGAAGATCCTCAACAACCACGTCAATGCGACCCTGCGGCTGGCCGAGGACGTGAAGGCGGGCCGTGCGCCCAAGCCCGACCTGGTGATCTGGCCGGAAAACGCCTCCGACCTCGACCCGTACAAGCACCGCGAGGCGTACGCCCGCATCGACCTCGCGGTGAAGACGATCGGCGTGCCCGTCCTGGTGGGTGCCCTGGTCGACCATCCGACCAAGGTCGGGTACGTGGAGAACCAGGGCATCGTCTGGGACCCCGAGACCGGCCCCGGCGCCTCGTACACCAAGCAGCACCCGGTGCCGTTCGGCGAGTACGTGCCCTTCCGCGAGCAGCTCAGCAAGGTCATCTCGCGGCTCGACCGGGTCCCGCGCGACTTCTACCCCGGCGACCACTCCGGGGTCATGCAGGTCGGCCCGGCCAAGCTGGGCGACGTGATCTGCTTCGAGGTCGCCTACGACGCGATCGTGCGCGACACCGTCAAGGCCGGTGCCCGCGCCCTGGTGATCCAGACGAACAACGCCACCTACGGCCGCACCGGCCAGCCCGAGCAGCAGTTGGTGATGTCCAAGCTGCGGGCCATCGAGCACGGGCGGGCCGTGGTCACCGCGGCCCCCAGCGGGATTAGCGCTGTGGTCGCCCCCGATGGGACCATTGAACAGCGCACCAAGGAATTCACCCAGGACGTGCTCAGCGCGCGAATTCCCCTGCGCGATGACACCACCGTCGCCGACCGGCTCGGCGCTGTGCCCGAGTGGGTGCTCGCTATGGTGGGAGTTCTGTCCTGCGCCGCTGCGATCATGGTGGGCCGGCGAGGACGTACGGACGAGAAGGGGATGCAGTGAACGACGGCGTAGACGTTGCGCGTGGCGAGACTCAGGGGAGGAAGTACGGTCCGCTCGGTACGACGCTGGTGATCATTCCGACCTACAACGAGGCGGAGAACATCAAGCTGATCGTCGACCGGGTGCGCAAGGCCGTCCCCGATGCGCACGTGCTCATCGCCGACGACAACAGCCCCGACGGCACCGGCAAGATCGCCGATGAGCTCGTCGCCGCCGACGAGCAGGTGCACGTGCTGCACCGCAAGGGCAAGGAGGGGCTCGGCGCCGCCTACCTCGCCGGTTTCCGCTGGGGCATCGAGCACGACTACGGCGTGCTCGTCGAGATGGACGCGGACGGCTCCCACCAGCCCGAGGAGCTGCCCCGGCTGCTGACCGCACTGGGCGGTGCCGACCTCGTCCTCGGCTCCCGCTGGGTGCCCGGCGGTCGCGTGGTGAACTGGCCCAAGTTCCGCGAGTACATCTCCCGCGGCGGCAGCACGTACTCACGGCTGCTGCTCGACGTGCCGATCCGCGACGTCACCGGTGGCTTCCGGGCCTTCCGCAAGGAGACCCTGGAGGGCCTCGGCATGGACGCGGTGGCCTCGCAGGGCTACTGCTTCCAGGTGGACCTGGCCTGGCGCGCGGTGAAGGCCGGCTTCCACGTGGTGGAGGTGCCGATCACCTTCGTCGACCGCGAGCTCGGCGACAGCAAGATGAGCCGCGACATCCTCGTCGAGGCACTGTGGCGGGTCACGGCCTGGGGCGTGGGTTCCCGGGTCGACCGGATCACCGGCCGCAAGCACACCTAGAACAGGCACACTGGAGACATGAGCTTCGGCGCATCGCACATCCCCCAGCCGCCCGGGCGACGCTCGCGCTTCCGTCGGTTCGTACCGCTGTCCGTCGCCGCCTGGCTGGTCCTGGAGATCTGGCTGCTGGTGGTGGTCGCTGAGGCCACGAGCGCCCTGACGGTGCTGGCGCTGCTGGTGGCCGGCGCCGTGCTGGGCGGCTATGTGATCAAGCGGGCGGGGCGCCGGGCCTGGCAGTCGCTGACCACCGGGCTGCGCCCCGGCGCAGGCCCCGCGAACGACGACCCGACGGCCGGCCTCGGCAACGGCCTGGTCATGCTCGGCGGACTGCTGCTGATGCTGCCGGGCCTGGTCTCCGACGCGCTGGCGCTGGTCTGCCTCTTCCCGCCGACCCGGTCGCTGCTCAGCCGCCGGGCCGAGCGCGGCCTCTCGCGCCGCATGGGGTACGCGACGAGTTCCCTGGGCGAGGCGTTCCAACAGGCGAGCCGGGGCGGCCCGAGCTTCTCCGGGGACGGCAAGGTCGTCCAGGGCGAGGTCATCCGCGACGATGTGCCGCCGACGCAGGGCGGCGAGCCCGAAGACCGGAACCCGGGACACCAGGACCCCCCGCTGCCCCGCTGAATCCGAGGCCGCGCTCGCTCTGGCCTCCGCCTCTGCCGGCGCCTGCTTCCGTGCTGTTCGCCGTGCGGGGCGGTGGGGGCCACCGGTCCTGGGCCGGGTCTGAGTCCGGTCTAGGTCTGGGCTGGGTCTGGGGCAGGGTGGGGCGGGCCTGATGCACGTCGGCACTGGCGTACGGGCGTGCCGAACGGTTTCGCGCGGTACGGAGACCGCGACCGGTGCGGGCGGGCGGAAGGGCCAGCCGGCGGGGCGTTCGGAGCCCGGCGCCCGGACGGTGCGCGGGCCGCTGGTCGGGCAGGAGGCCATGCGCGGTTCGTGGGCCGGGCCGGGCGCGGTCCGACAGACGCGGACCTCGCGGGCGTGGGGCAGACGCGGGCCCAGCAGACGCGGACGCGGCGGGGAACGAGCCGCACGCGGGGATATCGAGACGCACGAGGGGCGGGGTCACTGCGGAACAGTGACCCCGGCCCTCGATGTGCTGCTGTGTCACCGGGCGGGCCCGGCGTTAACGCGTCCGTCAGGCGGACTTGCGGTTGTCCCGCGGATGCACGGCGATGTTCATGGCGCCGGAGCGCAGGACGGCCAGCCGCTCGGCCAGCACCTCCTCCAACTCCTCGCGGGTGCGTCGCTCCATGAGCATGTCCCAGTGCGTGCGCGCAGGCTTGCCCTTCTTCTCCTCAGGCCCATCGCCGTCCACCAGGAGCGCCTGGGCGCCGCACGCCTTGCACTCCCACTCCGGCGGAATCTCCGCCTCTACCGAGAAGGGCATCTCAAATCGATGTCCGTTCTGGCATGCGTACTCCACCGCCTGGCGCGGGGCCAGATCGATGCCGCGGTCGGTCTCGTAGCTGGTCACCACGAGTCGCGTGCCGCGGAGAGCTCGCTCACTCATGAATCGTGCCTCCCGGGCTTTGTCGCCCACAGGACAGGTGTCGCTGTCGTCGTCATCCGTTCAACGTCCGGTCGGCGGTGAAGATTCCCGTAGAGGGACATGCGTCGCCCGTCGTGCCGCCCCGTTGTTCTACCCACCGGCGCCCGGTTTGTCACATCTGACAGTAGATGTCACCCAGCGTTTGCCGTTCTTTAGCGCGCAGTAACGGTCCGCCTAGTGGGTCGAGGGCGTACACTACTCGCCCTCATGCGTCTGCTCTAAATCCGGTCCACTCTACGGTCAAAAAGTGGTGTTCTTCGATCGCGGACCTAGCTCTTTCGTACCCTAGTGCGCCCTGCTCGTATTCCTGGACGCGGCAAGTCGCTTGAAGGTTGCGTTCGCGATCGGCCTTCGTTCCGCTTCGTCACGCGTCGCCCCGCCCCTGAGTCCGCCGCATCCAGGCCGCCGCACCCCGTCGCCGGTGGCCACGGCCCGGCGCGAGGCCGGCGGTGGCTACTCGCTCGGCTGCGGTGCCGGCCGCCGCGCCGGCTGCTCGGATTCGGTGCCGGCGCCCTCCTCGGCCGTCCCGTGCGGCTGGCCCGAACTGCCCGCGACGACGCCGCGCTGGGCCTGCTCCAGATCGGCGATGGCGAAGAACCTCAGGAAGAACTGCGACAGCGGGCCGATCGAAACCGCGTACAGCGCCGTTCCCACGCCCACCGCGCCGCCGAGGGCGAAGCCGGTGCCGAGCACGACCACCTCGATGCCGGTGCGCACCAGGCGGATCGAGCGGCCGGTGCGCCGGTGCAGGCCCGTCATCAGGCCGTCGCGCGGCCCGGGGCCGAACCGGGCGGCGATGTAGAGGCCGGTGGCCGCGCCGTTGAGCACGATGGCGAACAGCAACAGCGGAATGCGCACCGCCAGCGGGCTCGGCTCGGGCGTGAGCGCCAGGGTGGCGTCCATCACCAGGCCGATCACCACGACGTTGGAGATCGTGCCGAGCCCCGGGCGCTGGCGGAGCGGAATCCACAGCGCCAGCACCGCGGCCCCGGCCAGGATCGTCACGGTGCCGATGGACAGCCCGACGTGCTCCGCCACCCCCTGGTGGAAGACGTCCCACGGATCGAGCCCGAGCCCCGCCCGCAGTTGTAGGCCCATGCTGAGGCCGTACAGCGTCAGGCCCACGTACAACTGCGTGAGACGGCGGACGAGGTGGGCCCCCCTTGGTATCGGCACGGTCTGCTCCTTCGTGTGATGGCGTCCAACGGGCGTCGCCGTGGGCGCGCCCGGGCGGGCCGGCGCCCGCCGGCCAGGTGCCCCCGGGTGGCGGGCAGCGGCCCGTGTACCGGGGCCGGCTGGTGGCAGTGGCCCGTCTCGTGCCACCCTGTGGCCCGGGAGTAGGCCACTTCCAGTGCCAATCTCGGGAAGGTGGACTGGAGATCATGAGTGAGTGGACCTCTGCGGTGGGAGCCCCGCAATTGGCCCGGCTGCTCGGTTCGCAGCGTGCCACGGACGCCGTGCCCGCGCCCCCGGGGCGCCGGGTGTCCGCCTACCGGGCGCTGGCCGACGGCATCCGGCTGCTGATCCTGGAGGGCCGGGTGCCGGTCGCCGCCCGGGTGCCGGCCGAGCGCGAGTTGGCCGCCGCCCTGGCCGTGAGCCGGACCACCGTCGCTGCCGCCTACGAGGCGCTGCGCGGTGAGGGGTTCCTCGCCTCCCGCCGCGGTTCGGGCAGTTGGACCGCGGTCCCGGCCGGCAACCCGTTGCCCACCCGCGGCCTGGAACCGCTGCCGCCCGAGGCGACCGGTTCGGTCATCGACCTGGGCTGCGCGGCGCTGCCGGCGCCCGAGCCGTGGCTCACCCGCGCCGTCGCCGGCGCCATGGAGGCCCTGCCGCCGTACGCCCACACCCACGGCGACTACCCGGCCGGGCTGCCCGCGCTACGCCAGGCGCTGGCCGACCGCTACAGCGCGCGCTCCATCCCCACCAGGCCCGAACAGATCATGGTCACCACCGGCGCCATGGGGGCGGTCGCCGCCATCTGTCGGTTGATGGTCAGGCCCGGCGAACGGGTAGCCGTCGAGTCGCCCTCGTACGCGAACGTCCTGCAACTCATGCGCGAGGCGGGCACCCGACTGGTGCCGGTGGCCATGGCCGAGGGGCTGCGGGGATGGGACATCGCCGGCTGGCGGCAGGTGCTGCGGGACGCGGCGCCCCGCATGGCCTACGTCGTCGCCGACTTCCACAACCCCACCGGCGCGCTCGCCCCCGACGACCAGCGCCGCGAACTGGTGGCCGCGGCCCGCTCGGCCGGCACCGTGCTCGTCGTCGACGAGACCATGACCGACCTGCCGCTGGAACCTGGTGCGTCGATGCCGGCGCCGGTGTGCTCCTACGACCCGGCCGGCAGCTCCGTGATCACCCTGGGCAGTGCCAGCAAGGCGTTCTGGGGCGGGCTGCGCATCGGTTGGGTACGGGCCACCCCCGATGTCATCCGCAGCCTGGTCGCCGCCCGCGCCTACGCTGACCTCGGCACCCCCGTGATCGACCAGCTCGCGGTGAACTGGCTGCTGGGCAACGGCGGCTGGGAGGAGGCGGTGGCGCTGCGCCGGGCCAGCGCGTTGGAGAACCGGGACGCCCTGGTGGCCGCGGTGCAACGGCACCTGCCCGACTGGGAGTTCACCGTGCCCCGCGGCGGCCTGACGCTGTGGGTGCGCACCGGCGGGCTCTCCGGCTCCCGCATCGCACAGGCGGGGGAGCGGCTCGGCGTGCGGGTCCCCTCGGGTCCGCGGTTCGGCATCGACGGGGCCTTCGAGGGCTATGTACGGCTGCCGTTCACGGTGCGCGGCGCGGTGGCCGAGGAGGCCGCCACCCGGCTCGCGGCAGCGGCCCGCCTGGTGGCGGACGGGGCCGAGGCCGAGGTGCCGCGGCTGTTCGTGGCGTAGCGGGCCTTCGCGGCGTTGGCCGCTTGGTGCGTGTCCGCTGCTCGGCCGCGGTGGCCGGTCAGTGCGCGGCGGTTGGTCAGTGCGCGGTGGCCGGGCGCTGGCCGGCGGCCCGTTCTCCGGCGCCGGGAGTCGGCCCGGCCGACGGTGCACCGTGGCCGGGCACCGCCTCGGTCGGCGTTCCTGTCTGGCCGCCGCCGGGCAGCAGGGCGAGTACCGCCCGCCGCTCGTCCTCGCTGGTCGCCTCGTCGTACGGGTCGGGCGTGGCGGGCACCTGGAGACGCTGTACGGGGCCGTCGCCGAGGCGGGCGAAGCCGCGCCCTGGAGGCACCGCGGGCATCGGCGACGTGGGTTGCGGCGCCCCCAGCCCGCGGTGCACCACCTGCGGCGAGAGCGGGCCGAGCACCACCCGGGCGCGGGTGTGGGCCAGCACGTCGGGGCCGAGGGCGGCCAGCGCGCCCGGCTGTTCGGCGATGGCGAGCGTCAGACGGGCGGGCCTGCCGTGCCGCAGCGGGACGCGCAGCAACTCCGCCGCGCCCGGTCGGCCGTCGGTGGCCGGCCGGCCGAGTGCCGACGGCCGGTCCACCACGATCCACAGCGGCCGGAGCACGTCGCCCGGGGCCTGCCGCCCCAGCCGCCGCGCCTCGTGGGCCCGCATGAGCCGCCGCTCGGTCTCGTGCGCCACCCACTCCAGCGCGGCCCGGGCACCCGTCGGGTCGCTCTCCACCGCGAGGACGCCGCTGCGGCCGTGCAACCACCCGTACCCACCGCTGCCCGCCGCGTCCACGACCAGGACGTCGGCCTCCGGCAGCGCCTGGAGCAGCAGCGAGCGCAGCAGGGTGGTGGTGCCGCTGCCCGGCCCGCCGAGCGCGAGCAGATGCGGTTCGGTGGACCTGGGGCCGGTGCGCCACAACACCGGGGACGCGTCGCCGGCGGGTCGGCCGGCCAGGTCGACCACCGGCAGGGTGCGGGAGACGGCCTCCGGGTCGGTGAAGCCGAGCACCCGCTCGCCGGGCGCGGTGACGAAGCGCTGGGCGCAACGGGTGGTGGGCAGTGCGGGCAGGGCGTGCAGGGTGAGCCGGCCGGCCTCCTCGTCCCAGTCGAAGCGGTACTCCCGGCCCCGCCCGCACTTCGCGGCGAGCAGCCACTCGACCTGGCCGCGCGCCGTGGCGTCGCCGTCGGCGAAGTAGGCGGGGTAGCGCAGGGCCAGGTGGACCGGGCGTCCGTCGGGTGCGAAGCGGTACTCCTCGAACGCCCGCTGCCACTCCCCGTCGTACGCGTACAGCGGCTCGGGTGCGCCGGCCGCGCCGAAGTGCGGGACCAGCGCCGCGTAGAGGGTGCGCAGCCGCTCGGCCTCGTCGGTGGTGGGCGGCGGGGGGGCCGCCGCCCCGGCCCGACCCGCCCAGGCCGCCGCGGCCATCAGGGTCAGCAGCGCCAACAGCGGCCCGTACGGCGCGCGGCAGCCCAGCAGGGCGCCGGCCGCCAGCAGGAGCACGGCGGGGCCGCGCCGCTCCTTGGGGGTCTGGGCCCAGCGCTGGCGGCCGATGGCGGTGAGGGCGCGCCCGCCGCGCAGCAGGTACAGGACCGGGTGGAGGACGTCGGTGGCGCCGCGGGCCGCCGTGCGCACGAGTGCGCGGCCCCGTGCGAGGCGGCCCTTGGAGGTGCGGACGAGGGGGCGGAGTGGGCGGGCCACGACGGTCTCCCGGGCTGGTGGGCGGTCAGATCCTGATGTCACCCAGCAGGTCGGCGAGGCTGGCACTGCCCGCCTGGATGCTGGGGGCGATGGCGGTGCCCGCCAGGTAGAAGCCGAACAGGGCGCAGACGATGGCGTGCGACGCCTTCAGGCCGTCCTTGCGGAAGAAGAGAAAGACGATCACGCCGAGCAGAACGACACCGGAGATGGACAGGATCATGATGGGCCTCCTGGGGGGTGGGGGCGATCACCGTATGTGGCTTAAGACTCACAGAAAGCACGAAAGGGGGAAAGTTGCGAATGGGTGATTTATCGGGCAAATCACCCCGCATGTCGAAGGTGATCCGTCCGTAGGGTGGGGGGACGGCGCGGATGCGGTCGGGTGTGTCCGGCGCGGTGATCGGCGGCCCACCCCGGACCGGGGCGGGCCCGGTGGACCTGAGCGGAGGACGGTTTCCATGAGCGAACACGGTGAACACGGCGGACCCGGAGAGCGGTCGGGCGGGGGCGCGGTCGGGCGCGAGGGCGGCGCGACGGACGCGCCGGGCGCCGCCCAAGTGGCGGCACCCGACGGCGCGCTGGGACAGCCGGCCCCACCGGCTGACGCGGAGCCGGCGCACGACCCCGAGGTGCTGCAACTGGCAGGCAAGGTCTTCGACCTGGCCCGGCACGGCGACACGGACACACTGGCGGCCTACGTGGACGCCGGAGTCCCCGTCAACCTCACCAACGACCGGGGCGATGCGCTCCTCATGCTCGCCGCCTACCACGGCCACGCGCGGGCGGTCGAGGCCCTGCTGACCCGGGGCGCCGACGCGGACGGGGCCAACGACCGGGGCCAGACCCCGCTGGCCGGCGCGGTCTTCAAGGGCGAGGACGAGGTGGTGCGCCTCCTCGTCCAGCACGGCGCCGACCCCGCCGCCGGAACGCCGTCGGCCGTCGAAGCAGCCCAGGTCTTCGGCCGGCCCGACCTGCTGGGGTTGTTCGCCGAAGGGTGACGCCGGTGGGTGGGGCGGGGCCCGTGTGGGTGGGGCGGGTCGGTCCGGTGGGTTGTTCGTACGGTGCTGTGGGCGGGGTGCTTCGGGGGCTCGTACCGGTGTGGGGTGACGGGTTGAGGTCGGGCCCGTCACCTGTGGCACGGGCCGCACTCCGACCCGGTGTCGCAGCGCGCGGTGGCTAACCTGTCGGCCATGGCAGACAGTGAAGAGTTGATCGGGCGCCGGCCGCTTGAGGTCGAGGTCGAGGCCGAGGCGCTCCGGTCGGGCAGGTGGGACCTGCTCGCCCAGATCGGTGAGACCTGTGAGCAGATCGACGCGCTCGACGGTCGGATACGGGCGTTCGTCGACGAACCCGATCGGCGCGGGCGGTTGTGGGCCGAAGTCGCGGCGACCCGCGCCCGCTGGCCCGAGCCCGCCACCCGGCCCGCGCTGTACGGCGTGCCGGTGGGGATCAAGGACATCGTGCACGCCGACGGGTTGGCCACCGGGGGCGGATCGGCCGTGCCGGCCGCCGAGTTGACGGGGCCGCAGGCGACGGTGGTCACTCGGCTGCGGGCGGCCGGTGCGCTGATCGCGGGCAAGACGGTGACCGCCGAGTTCGCGGTCACCGCCCCCGGCCCGACGCGCAACCCGCACCACCTGGACCACACGCCGGGTGGTTCGAGCAGCGGTTCGGCCGCGGCCGTCGCCGCCGGCCTGGTGCCGCTGGCGATCGGCACCCAGACGGTGGGCTCGATGATCCGCCCGGCCGCCTACTGCGGCGTGGTCGGCTTCAAGCCCGGCTACGGCCGCATCCCGGTGGACGGCGTGATCGCCAACGCGCCCAGCCTGGACACGCTCGGCATCTTCGCCGCCGACGTCGCCGGCGTGCTCCGTACCGCCGCGGTGCTCTGTGACGACTGGCAGCCGGAGCGGGCCACCGCCGGCGCCGGCCGTGCGCTGCCCGTGCTCGGCGTGCCCACGGGCCCCTATCTGGAGCGCGCCGACGAGGCCGCCCGCGCGGCGTTCGACGCGCAGGTCGAGCGGCTGCGGCGGGCCGGGTACCCGGTGCGCGACGTGCCGCGGCTGCTGCCGGACTTCGACACCGTCTACGCCCAGCAGTTCCTGGTCAACCGGTACGAGGTGGCGCGTACGCACGCCGACTGGTTCCCCCGCTTCGGAGAGCTGTACAGGCCCCAGACGGTCGCCGCCATCCGACAGGGCCACGAGGTCAGCGAGGCGGACTACACCGCCGCCCGCGCATACCAGCGCGCCTTCCGCGATCGGGTGCTCGGCACCATGGCGGACGAAGAGATCGACCTGTGGATCACCCCGGCCGCGACCGGCACGGCACCCCACGGCCTCGCCACCACCGGCAATTCGGTGATGTGCCTGCCCTGGTCGTACGCGGGGCTGCCGGCGCTCACGGTGCCCGCCGGCAGCCTGCCGCCCGGGCTGCCGCTCGGCCTCCAGTGCGTGGCACCGTTCGGCGCCGACGAACGGCTGTTGGGGTGGGCGTCGGCCATCGAGGCGGTACTCGCCGACACGGCCTGACCCGCGACCACCCCGGTCCGCACCCCTGCCGACCGAGCCCTCTCCGTACGTCGCTTCCGGGCGATGGTGTCGTACGGGGAGGGCCTGGGTCAGTCGGTGTCGTGGGTTGCTCCGGTCGCCAGCAGAACCACGTCCAGGGTGCGCGGTCCGTGCACCCCCTCCACCCGGCTGAGTTCGATGTCGCTGGTGGCCGAAGGGCCGGAGATCCAGGTCAACGGCCTCAGCGGGGAAAGGAGTTCCATGGCCTGCGGCAGCGAATCCACCACCTGCTCCGGCACCCGTACGACGCACACGTGGTGGTCGGGCACCAGGGTGAGTCGGCGTCGGCCCGGGCCGGGCCCGGTGTCCAGGACGAGGGTGCCGGTCTCGGCGATGGCCAGCGCGCAGCCGGTGACGACGCTGTCCACCGAGTCCAGCGCGCCCGCCGACAGGTCGGGTGCGTCCGGGACGCGGCGGGCGTCCGTCGCCGACAGCCAGTCCGCCGGCAGGCCGTCGGGCACCGCGACGCTGCGCGCGCCGCGCCCGGCGAGCAACCCTGCGATGACGGCGGGCAACCCGGCGCCGTCGGTGTGGTGCACCCGGGCCCGGTAGTCCGCCAGGTGCTCGGCGAGCAGCGCGACCCGCTCGGCAGCCGTGCGTTGGCCGTGGACGCGCAGGTAGGTGCGGGCCACGGCGGTCGGGTCCGGTGCGCCAGGTGAGGGTGTGTCGGCTGCGGGTTTGTCGGCGGTGGGTGTGGCAGGGGTGGGTGTGTCGGTCGCAGGCGCGATGCCTGTGGGGGTGCCAGTTGTGGGTGTTCCGGTAGCGGGTGCGTCAGTCGTGGGTGGGCCAGTCGTGGGTGTGTCGCCGGTGGGCGTGATCCCCGTGGGTGTGTCCGAGGTGGGTGTGCCAGCCGTGGGTGTGTCGATCGCGGGGCCGGCTGTCGGTGGGGTGTTCGTCGCCGGTGTGCCACCCGTGGGCGGGGCGACTCGGTTCGACCTCTCAAGTCCTGCCGCATCTAGGGCAGTTCGGCTGTCGGTCAGTGCTCGGCGCACCCGGCCCAGGACCCGCGCCCTGCTGTCCGTACCGCCGTCGCCGGTCATGACGTCCTCCCCTGGTCTGCCCCTGCGTCCGGCCCTGCACCGGGGGCTGTGTCCGGGCCCTGCGTGCGCTGCCACCAGTCGCGGAAGGATTCGGGTGGCACCTGTGGCAGTTCGCGGCTGCGGGTCCAGGCGCGCCCGGGGCCCGGCAACCGGCTGGGGTGCAGCCGCCGGGTGCGCGCGAGCAGCCGCTGTCCGACGCGGAGCGCACCGGGGTGGTCGAAGGCCCAGCGCGCGGCGCGCATCGCGGCCCGCTCGGCGGCGTGGCCGCGGGCCGGCCGGATCACGGCCCGGGTGCCGCGCACCGTCACCTCGCCGCCCTCCACCACCCGTTCCCTGAGCCTGACCAGCACCTCGGGAATGTCGATGGCGACCGGGCACACCTCGTAACAGGCACCGCACAGCGACGAGGCGTACGGCAGGGACGCGTCGAGCGCGCTCACCGTGCCGCGCAGTTGGGGGGTGAGGATGGCGCCGATCGGGCCGGGATAGGCCGAACCGTAGGCGTGGCCGCCGGCCCGCTCGTAGACGGGGCACACGTTGAGACAGGCCGAGCAGCGGATGCAGCGCAGGGCCTGGCGCCCCACCCGGTCGGCGAGCGCGTCGGTGCGGCCGTTGTCGAGCAGCACCAGGTGGAAGGCGGCCGGGCCGTCCCCTTCGGTGGTGCCGGTCCACGTCGAGGTGTACGGGTTCATCCGCTCGGCGGTCGAGGACCGGGGCAGCAGTTGCAGGAATACCTCCAGGTCCTGCCAGCGGGGGATGACCTTCTCGATGCCGACGACGGAGATCAGCGTCTCGGGCAGGGTGAGGCACATCCGGCCGTTGCCCTCGGACTCGACGACGACCAGCGTGCCGGTCTCGGCGACCAGGAAGTTGGCGCCGGAGACGGCCACCTTTGCGGTCAGGAACTTCTCCCGCAGGTGCAGCCGCGCCGCCTCGGCCAACTCGGCCGGATCGTCGGTCAGGTCCGCGGGCGCCGGGCGGCCCGCGCGCCCCATCCGGTCCCGGAAGACGTCGCGGATCTCGGCCCGGTTGCGGTGGATGGCCGGCACCAGGATGTGCGAGGGCAGGTCGTCCCCGAGCTGCACGATCAGCTCGGCCAGGTCCGTCTCGTACGCGGTGATGCCGGCCGCGGCCAGCGCCTCGTTCAGCCCGATCTCCTGGGTGGCCATCGACTTGACCTTCACCACCTCGCGCTCGCCGGTCTCCCGCACCAGCCGGGTGACGATCGCATGGGCCTCGGCGGCGTCGGCCGCCCAGTGCACCTGGCCGCCGGCCGCCGTGACCGCGGCCTCCGCCTGCTCCAGGTAGTGGTCCAGATGGTGCAGGGTGTGGTCCTTGATGGCCGCGCCCGCGGTGCGCAGCTCGGCCCAGTCGGAGAGTTCGCCGACGGCCGCGGCGCGCTTGGCGCGGATGGTGTGGGTCGCGTGCCGCAGGTTCTGCCGCAGGGTGGCGTTGCGCGTCGACTGCTCGGCCGCGGCCGGGAAGGTGGGCGCCGGGCCCGGGAACGTCGGCGCGGCGCCGGCCGCGCCCGGCACCGTGCGGGCCGCCGTGTCCCCGGCCCCCCGCTGTGCGTCCGCCCTGCTCACCACACGTCTCCTTCCGTGCTGGCCAGGATCTCCGCGAGGTGCACGGGCCGCACCGGGGAGCCCTGCCGGGCCAGGGTGCCGCCGATATGCAACTGACAGGAGTTGTCGACGGTGCACACCGCTTCGGCCCCGGTCGCGGTGATGGCGCGGGCCTTGTCGGCGCCCATGGCGGCGGATACGGCGGGGTTCTTGACGGCGAACGTGCCGCCGAACCCGCAACACTCGTCCGCCCCGGCCAACTCCACCAACTCCAACCCGCGCACCTGCCGCAACAGGGCGTGCGGACGCTCACCGAGCCGCAGCATCCGCAGCCCGTGGCAGGTGGGGTGGTAGGTGACGGTGTGCGGGTAGTACGCGCCGACGTCGGTCACCTTGAGGACGTCCACCAGGAACTCCGTCAGTTCGAGCGTCCGCGGCACCACCTCGGCCGCCGCCTCGGCCAACGCGCCGCCCCGTCCCTCCGCCACCGCCCCGGCTCCCAGCCGCGGGTAGTTGTCCCGCACCATGGCGGCGCAGGAACCCGACGGCGTCACGATGTGGTCGTAACCCCGGAAGGCGTCGGCGAAGCGGCGCAGCAGCGGCTCCGTCTCGTGCCGGTACCCGGTGTTGTACTGCGGCTGGCCGCAACAGGTCTGCGCGGCGGGGAAGTCGACGGCGACCCCCAGCCGTCTGAGGAGGGTGACGACGGCCTGCCCGGTGCGCGGATAGAGGGTGTCGTTGACACAGGTGACGAAGAGGGCGACACGCACGGTGCTCCTTCCGGCCCGCTCGGTCCCGGCGGGCCCGCGCGGCCCCGGCCTGACACACCGGCCGGCTGCACCGAGCGCCGCCCGCGGTGATCCACCACGCGCCATCCTGCCCCAGCCGCGCGGGCCTGGGAAGGACGACCCGGCCACACGGCACCCGACCCGGCCCGTCGCGTTCCCCCGGTCGGCGGGGCGCCAGGGGCCGGCCCGGTCCGGCTCAGACGCTGGCCGGCGACGGCTGCCCGAGCAACTGGTGGATCTCCCGGACCGCCGCGCCGCCGGCCCGGTTGGCGCCGATGGTGCTCGCCGACGGGCCGTACCCGACCAGGTGCACCCGTGCGTCGCGGACGGCGCGGGTGCCGTCCAGGGCGATGCCGCCGCCCTCCTCGCGCAGCCGCAGCGGGGCCAGGTGGTCGATGACGGGGCGGAAGCCGGTCGCCCACAGCACCACGTCGGCCGCGACCGTGCGGCCGTCGTCCCAGGCCACCCCGTCGGGGGTGAGGCGGTCGAACATCGGCAGCCGCTCCAGCACGCCCGCCGCGCGGGCCCGCTCCATCGCCTCCGTCATCGGCAACCCGGTCACCGACACCACGCTGCGCGGCGGCAGCCCCTGCCGCACCCGCTCCTCGACCCGGGCCACTGCGGCCCGTCCCACCTCGGGGCTGAAGGGGCCGGTACGGAACACCGGCGGGCGCCGGGTGACCCAGGTGGTGGCCGCCGCGACCTCGGCGATCTCCAGGAGGTGCTGCACGGCCGAGGTGCCGCCGCCGACCACGACCACCCGCTGGCCGGTGAACGGCGCGGGCCCCGGGTACTGCGCCGTGTGCAGTTGTCGGCCGGTGAACGTCTGCTGCCCCGGATAGCTGGGCCAGAACGGGCGGTCCCAGGTGCCGGTCGCATTGATCACGGCCCGCGCCGACCAGTCCCCGGCCGACGTCTGCACCAGCAGCCGGTCCCCTTCGCCCGCCCGCACCGCGGCCACGTCCACGGGACGGTGCACCGGCAGTGCGAAGGACCGCTCGTAGTCCGCGAAGTACGCCCCGATGACCTCGGACGAGGGCCGCTCCGGGTCGGCCCCGACCAACTCCTTGCCGGGCAGCGCGTGCATGCCGTGCACCTTGCCGTACGTCAGGGTCGGCCAGCGGAACTGCCAGGCGCCGCCGGGCGCGGGGGAGTGGTCGAGCACCACGAACCCGTCCCCGGGCAGATAGCCGCGCCGGCGCAGGTGGTACGCGCTGGAAAGACCGGCCTGACCAGCGCCGATGACCACGACGTCGACGCGGCGCGGCCCCGCTTGGCGGCCTGCCGCGGGCGTGGCGGGCGAGCTTGCCGCGGGCCGCGCAGCCGTAGCTGCCGGCTGGGCGGCCGTTCCCACCTGCCGCGCCGCCGCATCCACCGGCCGCCCCGGCCGTACCGTCCGATCCTGCACCGTCGCCGCAATATCGTTCACGTTTCTACTAACCGGGGTGGGGTGCGATCTCTTCCCACCCGGTGGTGTCGCGCTTGGCGGTGTCGAGCCCGGTGGTGTCCGACCCGGCGGCGGGAGCGCGCGGCACCGGGGTCGCGGGGCCTGGGCCGCCCGGACCCGGGCGGCCGGGACCAACCGGCCGTCGGCCGTCAGAGGCCAGCCGTCAGCCCTCGGTCGTCGGCCCTCGGTCGTCGGGAGAGCCCGTCCGGCCCCGCTCGCGCGGGCGGGGCCGGACGGGGGCACCGCTGCCCCTCACCGCCCCCCGGCAATCAGCAGCGGTGCGCCGCCGCCCGGCGCGGACGCCGGGTGGCCGTTGGTGGTCGGCGGGGCGCCCGGGCCCGCCACCGGCGCGAGCAACCCGCGCGCCGCGAGCTCGGGGCGCACACCCTCACCGAACCAGTAGACCTCCTCCAGATGCGGGTAGCCCGACAGCACGAAGTGGTCGATGCCCAGTGCGTGGTACTCCTCGATCCGATCGGCGACCTGTGCATGGCTGCCCACCAGGGCGGTACCGGCGCCGCCGCGCACCAGGCCGACGCCCGCCCACAGGTTGGGTGCGATCTCCAGCCCGTCCCGCGAACCGCCGTGCAGCGCGAGCATCCGCTGCTGGCCCACCGACTCGCTGCGCCCCAGCGCCTGCTGCGCGGCGGCCACCGTGTCCGCGTCCAGGTCGTCGAGCAGCCGTTCGGCGGTGGTCCACGCCTCCTTGGCCGAGTCCCGCGAGATGGTGTGCAGCCGGATGCCGAACCGCACCGTACGTCCCTCGGCGGCGGCCAACCCCCTGATCCACTCGACCTTCTCGCGTACCTGCGCCGGCGGCTCGCCCCAGGTCAGATAGACGTCCGCGTGCCGGGCCGCCACCGGCCCGGCAGCCGCCGAGGAGCCACCGAAGAAGACCTGCGGCAGCGGGTCGGGCGGCAGCGCGGTCAACCCACCCTCGATGCGGAAGTGCTCACCGGCGAAGTCGTACGGCTGCCCGCCCCAGACACCGCGGACCACCGAAAGGAACTCGGCCGTCCGCGCGTACCGCTGGTCGTGGTCCAGGTGGTCGCCGAACCTGCGCTGCTCCACCCCGTCCCCGCCGGTCACCACGTTCAGCAGCAGCCGGCCGCGGGTGATCCGCTGATAGGTGGCCGCCATCTGCGCGGCCAGCACCGGCGAGATCACCCCGGGCCGGAAGGCCACCAGGAACTTCAGCCGCTCGGTGTGCTGGGCCAGGGCGACCGTCGTCAGCCAGGCGTCCTCGCACCAGGTGCCGGTGGGCGTCAACACGGCCTCGAAGCCCAGGAGTTCGGCGGCCTTGGCGATCTGCGTCAGATAGTCGACGTCGGGCGCGCGCACCCCGCTGACCGGCGCGATCGGGGCGCGCCGCACGCCGCCGTCGGTATAGGCGTGCCGGTCCACCAGGGTGCGGCCGTCGCCGCCGGTGGGCAGGAACCAGTGCAGGTGGACGGACATCAACGGCCCTCTCGGTAGGAACGCGGTGCGGTGCTTGAGGGCGGCAGGTCGCCGTTGAACCGGGTGTCCACCAGGTCGGCGAAGGAGAACCTGCGCGGGGTCAGCCCCAGGTCGGCGAAGGTGTCGGCGATCTGCTGCTCGGAGGCGACCGCCCGGTCGTCCACGGCCACCGGCACCCGGGTGCCGTGCGTGCGCCGCACCGAGTCGAGCGCCGTCTCGTACGGCAGCCCGGTCTCCTTCGACCACACCTTCGCCCACTCCTCAGGGTGCTTGAAGACCCAGTCCTGGGCCCTCCGCAACCGCCGCAGGTAGTCGCCGATCACCTTGGACTTGGCGTCGTCCGCGAGCGCGGTCGGCGCCGCGACCTGGAAGCTGAGCCCGTTGACCACCCCCTGCCCGGTGGTCAGTACCCGGGCGTCGGCGTGCCGCAGTGCCTGTGAGGTGTACGGGTCCCAGATCGCCCAGGCGTCCACCTTGCCCCGGGTGAACGCGGCCAGCGCGTCGGCCGGCTGGAGCAGCGAGACCTGCACGTCGTTGAGGGACAGACCGGCCTTGGCCAGCGACGAGGTCAACTGGTAGTGCGCCGAACTGCCCTGGGCCACCGCGACCGACTTGCCCTTCAGATCGCTGACGGTACGCAGGTCGGAGCCCGTCTTGACCACGATGGCCTCGCCGTACGAGGTGCCGTGCGTGGCCGCCACGATCTTGATCTTGGATTTCGCGGCGCCGGCGAACACCGGCGGGGTGTTGCCCACCGCCCCGATGTCGACCGCCTTGGCGTTCACGGCCTCAAGGAGCGGCGGCCCCGACGTGAAGGTGGACCACCGGATCTTGTACGGCAGGTCGTCCAGCTCCCCGGCGGCCCGCAACACCGCCTCCGAACCCCCCTTCTGGTCACCGACGTTCAGCGTCACCGACCCCTTTCCGTCGGTGTTGCCGCCACCCCCCGAACTGTTGGCGGACGAGGTCCCCGAGCAGCCGGCCGCCAACAGGGCCAACGGAAGCAGCAGGGCCGAGAGGGCCGTGGTCGTGCGCGCTCTCATCGCAGCGGTTCCCCTTCTGGGAGGTGGATGACGGTGGGTCGCGGAGGGGTGGGTGGTGCGGCGCGGGTGTGCCTTGCGGCGCTCTGCGCGTTCGGTGCGCTCGGTGCGTTCCGCGGGGACGTCGGGTGTGGGGCGTACGAGGTGGGTGACGGCTCCACCGGCTCAACCGTCCTTCCGGGTTACGGGACCGGAGGCCGGGGTGGCGACCCCGAGCCGGTCGAGCAGTTCGGTACGGAGCGCGGCGAACGCCGGATCGCCGATGTCACGCGGCCGGTCCAGTGCCACCGGCGTCTCGTACGCGATCACACCGCGGTCCATCACCAGCACCCGATCGGCCAGCAACAGCGCCTCGTCCACGTCGTGCGTCACCAGCAACACCGCGCAGCCGCGCCGCTGCCAGACGTCGGCCACCAGCCGCTGCGCCGTGATCCGGGTCAGCGCGTCCAGCGCGCCGAACGGCTCGTCGAGCAGCAACAGGTCCGGTTCGCGTACCAATGCCCGTGCCAGCGAGGCACGTTGGGCCTCACCGCCGGAGAGCGTCTTGGGCCAGGCGCCGGCCCGCTCGGCGAGTCCCACCTCGGCGAGCGCCCGTTCCGCGGTGGCCCGGTTCGGCCGCCCCGGCAGGCCGAGCAGCACATTGCGCCACACCCGCTTCCAGGGCATCAGCCGCGGCGCCTGGAAGGCGACGGCCCGCTGTTTCGGCACCCACACCTGCCCATCGATCTCCCGGTCGAGCCCGGCGAGCACCCGCAGCAACGTCGACTTCCCGCAGCCGCTGCGCCCGAGCAGGGCGACGAACTCGCCGGCTCGTACGGTGAGTTGAAGGTCATTGATCACCCGGCGGCCGTCGAAGGACCGGCTGAGCCCGGCGACCCGGACGGCCACGTCGTCCCCTGTGTCAACTCCGGCGTCATCCCGTGCGCTGGCTCGGGTGTCGGCCGGGGCGGCGGCCGGCGGAGCGGTCGGAGCGGTGACCGGTGGTACGGCAGTGGCCGCAGGCCCGCCCTCGGTCACCTTCTCCACCGGGCTTATGCGCCCGTGAACGTCGGTCGCCATTGCAGCAACAGCCTTTCCAGAGTGCGAACGATGAAGTCGGCGAGCAACCCGAGGACCGCGTAGACGAGCAGGCAGACCACGATCACATCGGTCTGGAAGAACTCGCGGGCCCGGTTGAGCAGGAAGCCGATCCCTTCATCGGCGTTGATCGTCTCGCCGAAGACCAGCGCCAACCAGGCGGTGGCCAGCGAGTACCGCAACCCGGTCATCGCCCCGGGCAGCGCGCCCGGCAACACCACGTGCCGCACGAGCCCCCACCGTCCGAGCCCGAGCGCGGTGCCGGCCTCGATGAGCTGGGCATCCACGCCGCGGATGCCCGCGTAGACGTTGAGGTAGAGGTGGAAGGCGACGCCGAGGGCTATCAGTGCGATCTTCGGGGCCTCACCGATGCCCAGCCAGATGATGAAGAGCGGAATCATCCCGACCCAGGGGATGCTGCGCAGCATCTGCACGGTGGCGTCGATCAGGTCCTCACCCAGCCGCGACAACCCGGACAACAGCGCGAGCGCAACCCCGACCACCCCACCGAACAACAACCCGACGAGCACCCGCTGTACGGACACCGCCATGGCGTCGGGCAAGGTGCCGTCCCCGATCATGTCGGCGGCGGTACGGGCGATGGTGCCGGGCGAGGCCAGCGTGTCAGGGCTGAGCGTTCCGGTGGCACTGGACACCTGCCACAGGACGAGGAGGACGAGCGGACCGGTGGTGCGACGCAACCAGCGCGGCACGGACCGCCGACGAGCGGACAACGGAACAACCGGTTCCAGGACCGGAGACATGGGGGCTCCACGGAAGTGGGTGGGCCCGGCCGACCCCGTACGCACGACACGACATGCGGAGGGAAGGACCGGGCGAGCGGGGGGGGGGGAGGCGAGGAGGCGGTGGGGAGCAGCGTGCGGGGTTGGTGACCGCGCCCGGTGCGGATGCGGCTGGCGCCGCGGCGTGACGATGCGCGGGTGGCACGGCACCGGAGGGCGGGCGTCGGGGAGACCGCCCCGACCACCGAACGGCCAACAGCCCCAAGACGAACAGCCCCAAGACGAACAGCCCCAAGACGAACAGCTTCAAGAATCCGTACGGACCGAACGGGCTGAACGCGTCGAACGACCTCAACGGATCGAACAAGCTGATCGGATGGAGTCGGTTGATCAGGCTGAATCGAACTCAACCGGACCGGGCCGGGCGGGGGCCGGAGTGCAGGTCAGCGCGAGAGGGCGGACGAGTGCGAGCGCCCGGGGCGACGAGCTGTCAGCAGTCGCGGCAACAGGCGGCGGAGATCACCCGCAGCAGGTCGATGTGACCGCGCGTGGTGAGCAAGGCTGACGTGGACATGCGCTCGAACGTAGCGACGCATTCCACAACGGTCAACGCCCCGTCTCGCCCACCGGACCTTTGTTGCGGGGGCTTTGCGCCCGTCCGTCCTGAGGGCCGGGTGAGGCGGGCCGGGACAGGGGCTGAGTCAACGCGGTCGTCGTACCGCGGGCACATGCCGGCGACGGTGAGGAGCGGGCCGCCAGGGCCGTAAACCGCCTGCTGAATGCTCGCCTTAACCTCTTCGGCCGGTTGCGGCACGTACAGCTACTGCTTCGGCGCAGCCGCCGGTCCCGGACGTGGGGACCTCTTCCCCGTTCCACCCAAGAAGGTGTCAAGTGGTGCCGCCCTGTGGCGGGCCGCTTCCCAGAGAGCCGGGCTCCGCGGTGCTCGTGGCGCCGCGGAGACCGGACCGAGAGGCTTCAGAGGGTGCCGGTGATGGCGATGGAGCCGAAGGTGCCAGTGATGCCCCGGGTGGCGACCGGGAGGGGCGGAGCCCAGTTGCCGTCGGCGTGGCGAACGGTGTGCAGGAGGCGGTTGTCGGGGGTGAGCACGGCGAGTTGGAGTTCTCCGGCGACAGAGGCCGCGCCGAGTGAGGTGGTCTGGACGTTGCCGAGGAGGCCGGACAGTTCCCGGAAGGGCTGCCAGGTCCCGTCTCCAAAGCGGATCGCGTGGTGTTGGCGAGCGCCCTGGTCGGTGGCGATGATGAAGTGGACGTTGTCCCCGACGCCGGCCATGGTCACGGACGTGAGGGGAGCGATCGGGCCCGCGACCTGCCCGATGTCACCCCAGCCAGCCCAGTTGCCGTCGCTGCCGCGGGAGGCGTGGAAAGCCTTGCCCCCGCTGACGGCGGCGATGTGCAGACGGCCTCCCGCACTGGCGGTGGCGACGGAGGTGATGGTGCCCGGGGAGCCGAGGACCGAAGTGACGTCGCCGAATCCCGTCCAATCGCCGTTGGCGTGCCGTACTGCGTGGAAGAGCCTGGCGTCCGCGACCGCGACGACGTGCAGGTCGCCGCCGATGGAGACGGTGGATACCTGCGTGACGTTGCGGAGGACTCCGGCGACGGCTCCCACGTCCCCGTAACCGCCCCACCTGCCGTCTGCGGTGCGCCGGGCGTGGCGGATGCGGCCGTCGTTCCCCACTACCACCACATGTGTGTCACCGTCGATGCCTGCGGCAGCGGCTGTGCGTACGCCGCCGATGTCTCCCAGCCTGGCCTGGACGTCGGTGAATCCGGTCCAGGAGCCGTCCGCGAGCCGAATCCCCTGGTAGAGGGTGTTTCCCGCTTGGACGAGGGTTTCGGCCTTCCAGCCGGGTGTCAGGGCGCGGGCCTGCTGTATCCAGTCATCGAGGTCGTCGATCCGTACGGAGACGGCGCCGGTGCGGGTCTCAGTGACGGGTGTGCCGAGGCAACCACCCTGCCAGGAGCGGCTGTTGATGGCGACGAGCTCACCAGAGGCGTTCACCAGCGGCCCGCCGGTGTCCCCCTTGCAGAGGGCGTCGGTGCCCTTGCCGGTGATGGCCAGCGTGGTGGCTTCGGTGGAGTCGACCGTGAACGCCCCGGTGTGCAGCTTGCCCGGGACCCATTCGGCCCGGGTGCGTCCGAACCCGGCTGCCGTGAGGGTGGCGCCGGCGTCGGTGGCCGTGGTGGCGCGCTTGACGCTCGCGATCGCGGTGGCGGGAGTGGCGAGCCGGGCGAGGGTCAGGTCCCTGTCGGTACGGGGCAGGAGTTCGACGACCTCGATGATCCGACCGTCGCTGAGGGTGGCCGTGCTCTTCACCGCCGGCTTGCCCGCGGGTACCTGCTCGCCGGGGGTGGTGGCGAAACAACTCGCGGCAGTGGCCAGCCACCGTTCGTCCACGAGGACCGCGGTGCAGGCGCGCGGGCTGGGTCGGTCGCCGATGTTCAGCTGTGCCACGGACGTGTACGCGCCGGCAGCGGCGTCGGGGCCGGTCACCGCCCGGGCCGGAGTAGACCCGATCATGCCGGTGGAAACGGCGGCGACGGAGACCAGGACACCGGTGGTACGCGCCGAACGTGAGCGGGGTGCGAGCATGATTTCCTTCCGCGGGGCGGGTCGAGCAGACGGTGGTGGGTGCGCCCTGTACGCGAGCGGCGCATTGGCGTGGCCAAGAGGGGCGACGAGAGGGCTGGGGAGGGGCGCCCCCGTTCCCGGGGGCGGCGTCGGCGACTGGTTCCGGTGTCTTCAGTCCGCTCCGTCAAGCCGCTCCGTCAAGCCGCTGGTTGCGGACTGTCGGGGGGCGAGCGGGCCGGGGTTGCGTGTGGGGTGGTCGCCGGGTATCCCATGCCAGCAGGAGCGAGGGTGTGTCACCGCCGCATGTCGCAGGTGCCGTGCGGGCGCGCCTGTGGGAAGCGGGCTGTCAGGGCCCGCGGGCACATCGTGGTTTGAGCGCCGAAGGGGCGCACGGCGGATGGATCACCGAGCGGGCGGGCATGCCGATCCGCCTTCGGCGGCGCCTACTTCACGCTGATGATCTCCACCAGTGTGTGCGGGCGTCCCTGGTCGTCGCCTATCTCCCCGACCGGAGTCCAGATGTTCTTCTCAATGTCGAAGGACTTCGTCGTTCCGGCCACGGTCATGTTCACCTCGGTGTTGTAGCTGTTTCCCTTGACGCCGAATACGGACGGGAGGTCCAGGCTCAGATACCCCCTGTCCCCGGTCACCTTGAAGCAGTACCTGTCGCGCGGGCGGCTTCGGGCCCACACTTCGATCAATCCGGACTCGCTGTCGCACGTGGTCAGCGTGATGTGGCCATCGCCACTCTTGAGGCGGATGCCCTCTTCGGCGAAGATCTTGTCCGCGTTCGGGTAGCTGAAGTCCTCTACGGCCAAGGGGGGTTGGGCGGGAGTGTCTCCAGGAGCCGCACTGCTCATTCCCACCATTCCCGCGCTCACGCCGAGAACCGCCACGCATGCGATCGAGCCGGAGAATATCCATCGTGACAGATGCATTGCGAACCTTTCGGTAGTTGCTCTCCGGCCACCGGTTGCGGGGCACACTCCGGCAAACCCGGAGGTTACGGCCTCGACGGCGCACGACGAGTGGCCTCATCCTTCAGTCACCTGGTTTCCGCCTCGATACAGTTATCGGCCATTCTGAGCCGAAAAACGCGCGCAAGGGGCCTTGACATTTCTCGGTCATTGTCATTGGCGACTGTGATGGTTCCGTATAGGCCCCGCCGTATTTATGGGATGTCCATTCTTCTTATTTGGTGCACTCTGCGCATGTCGCGGGGGGCTTGAGGGCTATATGTTGCATACGTGACTTCCTGGTGTGCCTAAATGCGGCGTCGAAACATGAAGAACTTGTGAATGCAAGCGGAAGCGTCAGGCCTGTTTAATGGTGGAAGCCGACTCTTCCGGTGGCGCGTGTGCATGTGTGAGAATTCCGTCTCACATCGCTTCGCTCGGGGTTAGTTCGGAATAGAACACTCCCTATTTCTCGCATGAAGCCTGTGCGTCTTCCTCAGGGAAGCGCAGGGCAGGGAAGACCACTTGCCGCACCCGTGCAGCACGCGGTGCCGACACGCTGCCGCGAATGGCACGACATGGACTTCCCGCCGTAACGGTCAACCACCGGCCTGCTCATCGGCAGGCCCGACGTGAACGGTATTCGCATGCAGACAACCTTCTGGAGCCGGCGTCGCCTCGTCGGCGCTCTGGCCGCCGTCACGGCCGCAAGTTCCTCCCCCTGGGCCTTCTCCCTCCCGGCCCGGGCCGCCGGGTCCGAGGATCAGCCGGTCGATCCGTTCGCGCTTCCGGACACCGAGCGCGCGAAGGTGGTCAAGGCATGGGCGCTCGGTGGGCGGGCGGTCAAGCAAGCCGCCACCGACGCGCTCACTGGTGACGATGCCGCCATCTCCACTTTCCTCGCCGAGCAGTTGCCGCGCTTGACCGTGGAGGACAGCCGCGTCGCGGTCCTGACCTACCTGGCCCACGGCGGCACGGGCACGCGCCGCGAGGCCGGCCTGGCCCTCAGCCAAGGTGACGGCGCGATAGCGACATTCGTCAAGGACGGCTTCCGCTCGGCCATCCTGGAGGACCTGCGCGTCACCACGCTCGCCGTGATGAAGAACGCGGGCCTTGCGGTCAAACGGGAGGGCTCGGCAGCCCTGGACGCCAACACCCGCAAGGCCCTGGAGGACTATCTGACGTCTGGTCAGTTCGCGGCACGCGCGGAGGACGCCAGGGTCGAGATCATCAGCTCCATGCGCACCGCGGGCCCGGAGGTCCGCAAGTACGCCGACCGGGCCCTCAGCGGTACGGCCGAGGACGTGCAGTGGTACCTCGACACGGGCCAGCACCTCGCCCGAGCCCGTGACCAGGAAGCATCCACGATCGAAGAGCTCGTCGCGGTGGTCGAGCGGGAGGGGCGGCACGCGCGCAACCAGACCGACCTCGCGGTCGAGGCGGCCGAGCGCGCCAAGAGTTCGGCCGAGAAGGCGAAGGAGGCGGCCGAGAAGGCGGCGGCCGAAGCCGAGCTGGCCAAGGAGGACGTCCAGCGGTCCGGTGCGGCGGCGCGCAAGGCGACCGAGGCCGCCGAAGGCGCTGCGAACGCGGCCCGAACCGCCATCAAGGCGTCCCACGCCGCCGTGGCCGCCTCGCGCCGGGCCTCCTGGGCCGCGACCGCCGCCGCCCAGGCCGCCGCGCCGGCCCGGGGCCCCCCCGCCCCCCCCGACACCACCCCCCGCGCCCCCCCCCCCCCCCCCCCCCCCGGCCCCCCCCCGCCGCCGCCCCCCGGCCCCCCCCCCCCCCCCCCCCCCCCCCCCCCCCACGGCCGGGGCCGCCGCTTCCCGCGCGTACAACGCCGCGATCGCCGCGTCCAAGGACGCCGCACACACCAACGCGGCGAAGGACGCCGCGATCGAGGCGCGCAACGCGGCGGCCCAGGCGCGGTCGGCGGCAACGGCGGCCGACCACGCGGCGGTTGCCTCCTCCCAGGCGGCCGACGCCGGCCTCAGCGCCGCCTCCGCCGCCCGCAACGCCTCAGCAGCGGCGCACGCCTCGGCCCAGGCCGCGGTGGCCGCCGGCAAGGCCGAGAAGGACGCGGCCGAGGCGCGACACCAGGCGGAGATCGCGGCGACCGCGGCGAACCAGGCCACCAACGCCGCCTCTACCGCCCAAGCCTTGGCCAACACCGCGGCGACCGCGGCGCGCGCCTCGCGCGACGCCGCCAACTCGGCGGCCGACCACGCGGAAAAGGCGGCGGGCGCGGCCGAGGAGGCAGTGCGGCACGCAGGCGAGGCCCTCGACTACGCGAACAGGTCCACCGCCCACGCGGCCGAGGCGGTGAAGGCCGCCGACATCGCCACCGCGACGGTTGAGAAGGCGATCACGGTGGAGCGGGCCGCCCGCGAGGCGGAACTGGCCAGCTTGGAGGCGGACAAGAAGCAGGGCCTGGAGGAGGCCCGGGAACTGGCGCGCATCGAGGCCGCAGAGCTGGAAGCCTACCGGGACAAGCACACCCAGGCCGACCTGATCGACAAGGCCCTCAAAGAGACGATTGCCAAGGCCGAGCAGGCGCTGAACGACGATGACCTGACGACGGCAGTGCAACTGGGACGCAAAGCGGCGGCCGGACTCCTGAACGCGCCGGGCGCCTGGACCCGGGAGGCCGCACAGTTCGCCCTGGCCGCAGGCGAGGACGACGTCCTCTCCTGGATCGACCTGGACCGGGCCATCGCGCAGGGCCAGGACGACCGGGAAACCGCCCTCTACATCGCCCAGATAGCCGACCCCGACGTCGCGGAAGCCGCGCGCAAGGCCCTGGAGAGCAACGACTCCCGCGCGATCGGAGACTTCATCACCTCGGGTGTGATCGGGGCGAAGGAGTCCGACAACCGCATCAACATCTTCCGCATCCTGAACACCAAACCCGGCACGGCCGTGAAGACGGCGGCGAACAACGCACTCAACGCCAACACGGCCAAGGCCCTCCAGGACTTCTTCGACCGCGACCTGGCCGAAGCGGTCCGCGAGGACGACGCGGTCGCCACCGGACGCATCATCGCCACCGCCGCCCCCTACACCAAGGCACACGCACAGGTGGCGATGGAAGGTCCCACCTGGATGCGGCGGCGGTTCATCGAGGTCGTGCAGTACGAGACCGCCCAACTCGACTACGACTCCGCCAGCCACGTCGCCGCCATCCGCGCCGCGATCGCCGGAGCAGCGAAGATCGCCCAGGAAGCACAGCGAGACGCGGCCCGGGCGTCACAAGCCGCGGCGCAGGCACGCCAGGCCGCCGCCGAGGCAGCCGAATGGGCCGGCAAGGCGCAGGCGTCCGCGGACAAGGCGGCCGGATACGCCCTGGAGGCGCGCGAGCACGCCGACACGGCCGACAGGTCCGCCGCCGACGCCCGAGCGTCGGCGGACACCGCCAAGGCCGCGGTACGCACCGCACACAGCGCCGTGCGCAACGCGAACTACGCGGCGAACAGGGCCATCGACGCTTCCCAACAGGCTGTGGCCTCGTCCAACAGCGCGCGGGCAGCCGCCACGAACGCCCGGCAGTCCGCGATAGCCGCCGGCCAGAACGCGGCACAGGCAGCCGCGGCGGCCACCGAAGCCCGTCAGATCGCCGTGACCAAGCGGCAGGCCGAGGTGGCCGAAGCCGCGCAGAAGGCAGAGGCGGAGGCCAAGGAGAACCGGGAGAAGCAGCGCGTCCCTGCCGACACCCCGGGGAATGACCAGGTCAACCCTCCTCCCGGCACGGGCATCGGCCCCGGCGGCCAGGAGCCGGGGCAGGGAACCGCCGGCCGGTGGGCCGACACCTTCTACGCCATCAGCGACAGTGCGGCCAAGGTGTCGATCGCCCTCCGAGCGGCCTCCCTGATCCCCGTATTCCGTCCCCTGGCGTCGGTCTCGCACGTACTGAACACCGTGTCGATAGCGACCGGCGGGCTCAGCACCATCCTCACGGGGTTCGAGCACGGGTTCACCAGCGACGAGTTCGTCTCCAGCGCTTCCAGGCTCGCGATGCACCTCACCGTGCGAGGTCTGACCACCGTGGTGCCCAAGGTCTCACCGGGCAAAGCGGTCGACAAGGTGGTCAAGGTGGGCGGAGGGATCGCCTCGTCGGTCACCAAGAAACTGGCCTCCCTGGGGTGACGGCCACGGTGTCGGCCACCTTCACCAGGCGGGTCCCGGGGTGAGCGGGCGCGTACACGGCTGCGGGGAACGCGGCCCCGCCGGTGGGGTGTTCGGGCTGGCTTGCGCGGCGCGGGTCGAGACCGCCACCGATGACCCACCCGCTGGCGGCCGTCTGCACCGGGCCAGGCGCCCCGTATCCGGGTAGCCCGCCGAGGCATCGTCAACGGGCGGGCCGCCCGGTTGCGGCTCGTCCGGGGGCGCCGGCGACGAACCCGCCTACGGAGTACCGCGGTATGGCCGCACCGCAGCCCACCCGCCGCCGTTGACGACCGCCCCACCCGCACCGTTGCCGACCCCTTCCCGTCACCCACCAACCGGACAAGGAAGGCACGCCCGCCGGCGGTATGCCCTTCGGGTCCGGCACGCACCGGCCCCACCGCCCCGCCCTGCTCCACCCCATCCGGGTGGCGGTGGTGGCGGTGGCGGTGGTGCCCACGTCAACGCCCCCGCGCCGCAGGGCGCACCCCCACCACCCGCAGGAGAACTGCTCCGTGCCACGACCCAGCCGAACGCCACGGTCCACCTCACGACTCACCAGGCGGCTGCTTCCCGCCCTCCTCCTCGTCCTGAGCCTCACCAGCACCGGCATAGCCGCCGCGGACAGTCCCGACACTGCGCCCCGGTCAGCGGCGGCTCAGACACCTGACACCACCACGGGAGAGAGACCGGCGCTCCAGGCCAACAGAACCGACCCCAACAGCCTGGCCGGCTCCGCGATCAAGACCCGCCCCTTCACAGCGGCTTCGAAGGAGCAGTGCACACCCACGCGCGTGGGCTCCCGCGAGTTCCGGGCAGGCGCCGTCGAGGGCTGTGTCACCACGAGCACCAACCCGCCTAGGGCGGCTGCCGCCGACTCGGGCAGTTGTTCCACGATCCCGGGACAATGGCGATTCTCCCGTCTCGGGTACTGCCTGTTCGGGCTGACCGTGCTGTACACGCTCAAGGACGCCAACGGCACCACCGTCGGCACCGGAACACTGAGCGTCACGACCAGCGCTGCTCTTTCTGCCGACAAGACGGAATGGGAGGAGCAGATCAGGGTCACCATGACCCAGGCGACCGATCTCGTCACGACCCTCAACGTGAAGTTCCGGCACGCCTGCACGGACGGCTGCACACCCGTCACGAAACTGCCGTGGACCGGGAAGAAGGGAGACCTGATCCCCGGCAAGACCGTCAGCGGCACCGTTTCGTACACCTCCGCCCCGGCCGACCGCGAGCGGGTCGACTTCACCACCTCATACAGGCTGTTTGTGATCGCCCCCGGCACCACGCCCACCGACCCGCACGCCTCATGGCAGAACCCGGAGAAGATTCGCTGTGACGCCGACCCGGGCACGCCTGACGTCGGCACACCCAAGTCCGGCTGTGTCGTGGCCGGGGCCATGCCCGTCATCAAATTGAGCGCCCAGCGGAACGGACCGGACTCACCGATACCCAGCGCGGGGGCCGCAGCAGCCAGCTACCTGTGGGCTCAGGACAACCTCGCAGACGGCTGGGGTCGGAACAAGCCACTGACCCGCGCCACGGCCAACCGGGCCGAACGCAAGGACCGGACGTGCGGAAACGCGAGTTCCAAGCCTTTCGAAGCCTGGGCAGACCTTGGCGCGGACGATAGCTGCGCGCAGTTTCCCTTCGCGGTCGCCAGTGAGGGAGGAACCGATGGCGCACAGTGCGCCGAGATCGTTCCCCACTACGTCTCCGGCGGATGGCGCACCTACCGGGTGGCGGGCGGTACGGCAAACCCTTGCGTACGTGCCCACGTCCCGGCGGCCGACCTCGAAGCCGCTGAACAACAGGTCCTAGCGGAGTACGCGAGCCAGCGAGTCCTCGAAGACGACAAGTTCCAGGTCGAGGTCACCACGTCGACCGCCGGACCGCAAGCCGCCTGCCTCACGAGCGAGACGACCGGCGCCCGGCCTTCCGGGAACGGCTGGATCAAGAACACCACCGAACCGGTCCCGCACATCAACAAGACCACTGACCCGCTGGGCCCACCCGGTTATCGCCCGGCCGCATCCCAGGCATGCCTGGGCAAATCCCTGGGTGACGGAAGCCATGCGGAGGGAGACATAACCGGCTGGGAGGACGCCAAAGTGACCGCCGGCGGCACGCCAGCCCAAACGGGACTCGCCCGGTGCCATCTGATCGCCAACATCCTTGGCGGAAAGGGTGGAACGACAGGCAGCGGACCGGCCAATCTCGTCCCATGCTGGCAGCATGGGATGAACACCGGAACACCCAGCATGAGGAGCTACGAGGGCATAGTCCAAAAGACGGTGCCCGACGACAACCTCATCGGACCGAACGACGCGGTGTTCTACGAGGTGACGCCCATGTACCGGCAGAGCGACAGCACCATTCCCCACGGGGTCACCATCAAGGCGAGGATCGAGCGGGCGGACGGGACGCAGGACCCACTGTTCCCGGAGGTCTACATCCCCAACACCAAGGGCAACACCGGGTTGCAGAACCTCGGGAACTAGCGACTGCCTCAGTCGCATTCACCCCTGGCCTGCACGACGCCCGCCAGGGGTGAAGTGACGGGCCTGCTCGGTCCCACGGCCGAGGGGGCTCACACCCCGGTCGGGCTGTGAGTCGACTTACAGGGCCTGGACGCCGCCGTCCAGGCCCTGCGCGCGCAAGAGGCACGTCGTGACGTGCCCTGAGGTTGGGGACGGGCGACCTGAGGCCATTGATGGGGCCCGTGCGTCGCCGCCGGCGGGCGATTCGCGGTGGCGGACGAGACCAGGTCCACGGACGTCAACATCAGATCGGCCACCCCTGCGCCCCCTTTGCGCAGGGAAGGCGGGCCAACTCCGCGCGTACGGGGACCACCTTCCTGACCTGCGGCATCAGGGTGCCTTCACTGTCGATTGACCATTCCGGTCTGCCGGGGCGCGTCACTGGCTTGAAGAAATACCCGTAATGTCATGATTTGCCCAACGTGTTCCACATCGAATCTGGGAGAGCCATGAAACTCCGAGCCGCCCTCGCCACCGCTGCCCTGACTCTGACCTGCCTCGTCGCTGGGGCGGGCAGCGCCGCCGCGGACGACTGGTACAACCACAGCGTGGACATCATGCCCATTCAGATGTGTATGGGCAGTGACTGCGGGTTCCCCACCGCGGACTAGAACGGGCGTCGGCTCACGCGACTCCGCTTCGGTGACGGTCTCGTGGGAGCCCCAACCCGCCCCTGTCGTGTCGGTGCCTGGAGGGTCGTCTCCGGCGCCGACGCGGCAGGCCACAGCCTCAGGCGGCTGCTGGCGTCCAGTCATGCTCACCCTCGTCATCGGCGTCCAGGTATCGCAGGCGTCGTAGGCCGGGCCCTGGCGAGCTTGTGAAGGTGTGGCAACCCTTGGGGTTGAAGCGGCCGGGCTGGAGCGGAGCAGGTAACCGGTGGCAACGGGGAACTCGTATACGTTCAACTTCGAAGGCGGGTCCAAGCCTGGCATCCCAGAGCGAGGGCGTGCGGCGATCGGGCGCCGCCGGAGTAGGGCAAGTCATCATGACGCGCCCGGTGGCAGGCAATGGCTGCGTCAACGGCAACGGCAACGGCAACGGCGTGTGGCGGCCGGGTTGGACGCGGGCGATGCGGGGGTCGCAGGGATTGAGACCGTGTGGTTGCCGGAACCGGAGCCTGAGCGTTTCAGCGCCACCTGGGCGCGCTCGGCCCGCGAGGACGGCTCGGGGCCTGCCCGCCCGGCCAGGTAGCTGGCGACTCGGACCAGTTCGGTCAGCACGTCGCCCGCTTGCTGGACCAGGGCCGTTCCCGTTCGGGGAAGCCCAGGACCGCCCGTCCGGGACTCTGATTTCCCCGCACCGCGATACATCACGGAGTGCGGCAGGCCCACCGCACGATACGGGAGCCACGGCCAAGCGGTCCCGGTTTGGCCTGCGCCTCAACCCGGTGGGTTGGTGCAGTGCTCACGTTCGCGCAGGCGCGTCTTTGTAGGCGTGGAAGGCGAACGCTGTTGCGTAGAGCGCGAGTTCTGCTTCCAGGGCGGTGATGATGTTCTCCTGTTTGCGGAATCCGTGGGTCTCGCCGGAGAAGCCGACATACGCGTGGCCTGGGGTGTCGGTGGTGGGGCGGTCTTTCATCATCTTGGTAAGCATCTCGTAGCACTGGGCGGGTGGGCAGACGGGGTCTTGGAGCCCTTGGAGGATCACGAACGGGACTCTGATGTTCTTCGTGTTCTCCGTTGGCGAACGTTGGAGATAGGTCTGTTTGTTCTTGACGGGGTCTCCGACGAGGCGGCTGACGTAGCGGGACTCGAAGTCGTGGGTGGTTCCCGTGGCGAAGGCGAGGAGGTCGAGGACGGGATACATCACGGTGGCGGCCTGGAACACCTGGTCGTGGCTGCTGCCGTGGGAGGTGAGGGCGATGGCACTGGTGAACCCGCCCGCGCTGCCGCCCCGGATCGCCAGGTGCTTGCGGCTCGCCAGACCTTTCTCGACCAGGGCGAGGGCGAGGTCCTCGCAGTCCTGGATATCGGCTACGCCCCACTGCGTCTGGAGACGGTTGCGGTATGCGCGGCCGTATCCGGTGGAGCCGCCGTAGTCGACCTGGGCGACGCCGATGCCGCGGCTGGTGAAGTAGGCGATGGTCAGGTCCAGGCTGCGGCTGGCGCGTGCGCTGGGGCCGCCGTGCACGAACAGGATGTACGGAGGGTGGGTTCCGGGCGGAGGTACCGGGGGGTGGGGGTGTCGGGGTGGGTAGACGGTGGCGTAGATCGGCTGGCGGTTCCGGTTGGTGAAGGTCAGCGGGGGATCGAGGGGTTGGGGTAGATAGGCTGCGATTTCCGCGTAGTTCGGGCTTTCGCTGATCTGACGTGGTGCGCCGCCGTCGAGGGGTACTTCGATCACGGCGTCGGCCTTGTCGTAGCTGCCGGCGATGCCGAGGACGTGGTCGCCTCGGGTGTCGAGCGATCCGGTCCAGTCGGTGTAGTCGCCCGCCAGTGGCGTCAGGCCTCGCGTACGAGGTTGGAGGATGCCGAGGCGCTGGGCGCCCTTGCCGTACAGGGTCGCGATCTGGCCGTCGGGTAGAGGGGCGCACCAGCGGAAGCCGAGGCCCCACAGGGGGCCGCCGAACTCGGCTTCCTCCGGTTGGCCGGGCAGTGGTTCGGGGGTGCTCCAAGTGTCGTTCTTCCGGGTGAGGGTGTGAAGCTTCCACCAGCGTCCGTGGTCGCTGGTGGAAGCCTTGAGATAGTCGCTCACGACCACGAGGGTGGTGGCGTCGGTCCACTCCACCTGGACGACGGAGGAGCCTGTCAGGATGGTGACGGGTTGGAGTTTCTTGCCTGGGACGATCGACGCGACATGCAGATCGGTGTGGTCCCAGGGCATGTCGGGGTGGTTCCAGCTGAACCAGGCGACGCTGGTCTTGTCGGGTGAGAGGACCGGGCCGGACAGGAAGTGCTGGCGCGGGTCGGCGAACAGGGTGTCCACCGCGGTGTGGCTGGTGGCGGCTGAGCCGTCCAAGGGGATCTCGACGAGGGAACGCTGGACTTGGGTGGGTTTCGTCTCGTCTGGGAGATGTTCGCGCAAGCACCAGACTGCGGTGCCGTCGGGCGAGGGCGTGGGCAGCAGGTAGCGCAGGGATTCCGGTGCCGTGGTGGCTGGAGTGAGCGGCCTGGGGGCTGGCTCGCCGAGTGTGTAGGCGTAGAGGCGCTGGTCGTCGTAGTGGGTGAAGACGGCGGTCGGGGATGTGTTTCCGGTGCCGGGGATGGCCAGCCAGGCCCGGCCTCCGTATTCGATGACGCGGCTGCGGATGTTCCATTTGATGTCGCGCGATGGAAGGACCTCCTGGGTCTTTCCGTGTTTGTCGCGCCGCATCAAGATGGTGCGTCCATCCAACTCGGGGCGGGCCTCGGTCCACCAGATCTCGTCGGTGCCGACGTAGGCGGGCCAGCTAGGGGTGGCGCTGTGACCGGCTGCGAGGGTGGCGTCGATCGGGGAGCGCCAGGAGCCGTAGGGCGTCGACCGGTCGGCAGGGGGGAAGGGGCCGGGGCTCATGTCGTGCCTCTTTCGCAGGAGGGAGGGCGAGCTGTTGCCGCTGCTGTGGTGGGGCCTCAACGGCGGCAGGGCCGTCGAGTTTCAGAGGCGGGTGATGGCTTCCCGTACGGTCGCGTCAAGGTGCTTGACCACCTGCGGGGTGAAGTCGCCCTGGGAGGTGTCGCTCATCCAGGGGTCCATGGTGGTGGAGAGGAGATAACTGAGGTCCGGGATGCTCTCCAGGCTGGCCTCGTCGGGGAGGGCCAGCCCCATACGGTCGGCGAAGCTGGTCACGAAGTCCCGGCCGTAGGTCTGCTCGGTGAAGCTGGACGCCATGAGGACCAGCTCGGGTGGTGCGAAGTTCTGGGGGTCTCGCGCGGCGGCCTGCGCGGGCTTGACACTGAGCTTGTCGTAGATCGCCTGATTGAGTTTGTTCGCCACTGCTGGATCGGTGTTGAGGGTGCCGTTGATGTAGGGGTTGAAGGCGTAGCCGATGATGACCTGGTCCGAGCCGAGTTCCGCCATGAGCTTCGTGGCCTCGGGCGAGGCGACGATCGCCGCGTTGGTCTTGGTGACGATCAGGTCGTGGATCTGCTTGATCTGCTCCTGGACGTCCCCGTGGCTCTTCTCGGCGGGGAGCCACTGGACGGGGGTGACGCGGTAGGCGGGCTTGCCGTCGGTCAGGGCCGTGGTGTGGTTCATGGTGACGATAGCGGCGTAGAGCCGTTTGCTGTTGAAGAGGCACTGGCCGAGGATCCGGCCGTATCCCTGCTGGTCGGGCGGGATGACCTGGTGACTGAGGTAGACGCTCGCCGCTGCGGCACCGGGCTTGGAGCCCTCGACGCTGTAGATGCCGACGCTGGGGTCCTCCTCGCTGTGGACCAGATAGCGCAGCGTGAAGGCCACCATGTCCCGCTGAGCGGGGTTGCGGTAGCACAGTCCGCCGGCCGGATAGGGGATGAACCCCGCCTTGTGGGGGTCGACGGTCACCGAGTCGGTCCGGGGCAGGGCTTCGTACTGCGCTTGGACGTACGCGCTCATCGACAGGTCGGGAGTCGACACGGCACGGGCGACCTTGTCGGTGGTCAGGGGGCCCTTGGCCTCGCGCAGGAGGGAGGCGAAGTAGCCGCCCCAGGCCGCGTCGGCGTGGACCGGGTAGAAGAAGCCCTCCTTGGCGTGGGCGTCACGCAGCTTCACGATGCCGTCGAGCGGGTCGACAGAGCTCAGCTCCGTACTGCCGATGACGGCGACGTCCATGAGGACGGGCCGCATCTCCTTCTTGCAGCGAGCCAGGATCTCCTCGCGGTGGGAGAGCTTGGCGCGGGCGTCGCTATCTACCTGGACGGACAGGAGGTTGCTCTGGCCGATACCGAGGATGGAGGCCGCCTTCGGCCAGGAGTAGTGCATGGTGGCCGGGGCGAGCACGACGGGCGGGCGGATCTGCTTGTCCAGCATTTCCCCGCAGAACCGGCCGAAACCGAGCTCCTGGAGCGTGTACGCATTGACCCTCTCCAACGCCGCAACATCGGGCACCAGTTTCCTGAGCGCGGCCGGGATCGTCAGGACCACATCGGCGGGAAGGTTGATCAGCGCCCAGTCCGTCAGTCCCAGTAGCTTGCGCTGCTGCCCCCTGCCATCGGTGATCTCGATGCCCCTGGCCTTGGCCAGGCCATCCTCGTTGGCGATGGCACGGGCGAGGGCGACCGGGTAGTACTTCAGGTTCCGGGCCGACCACATGGCCTCCAGATTGGCGACCGTGCCGTCACAGGCGATATGGCCCCACGAGTAGGTGCCGTTCTTTTCATCTGCCGTTCCAGTGCGATAGCCCATCAGCTGACACAGGCTCTTGCCCACCGCGTTCTCCAGCAGCGTGGTCACGGGAGACGCCTCGGCTGCGACGTTGTTCTGGTTGTAGAGCATCCCCGCGAAGTAGCCCGCCAGCCCCGGCAGCGTCATATCCCAGAGCATGTGGCCCTGGTGTCGGTAGCTGTACTGCGGCACCGATCCGCGCAGCCGACCTAGTAGCTCCTCCAGGGCTTTGTGCATCGCCTCGACCGACTGGGTGTAGGTCTTGGCCTGCTTCATCGCGTCGGTGACGTAGACGGGGTCGTGAGGATAGACCGACGCGCGGTCGGCCAGGTGGGAGGCGAGGGCAGCGTCGATCAGGCCCTTGAAGACCTTGCCGTTCTCGCCGAGGGGGCCGAGGAACCACGCGGCGAGGTCGTTGGTCCCCTCGGCTTTGCTCAGATCGTAGTCGGGTCCAAGAAGGGCGAACGCGTCGGTGTACTCGCGGCGCAGGGCGGATGGCTGCTGGGGCATGAGGATCCTTACGAACGTGTGAGGGGGGAGTGGGCCGCTCTGAGGCGGCGGGGTGTGTCAGACGATGGCGGACGGGCTGGGCACGGTGGCCGCGGCGGAGCGAACCGGCTAGTTCTGGCCGGCGAGGCCCAGGATCAGCAGGACCTGGGCGTAGGTCATCGCATGCAACTCGGTCAGATCCACGCTCTCGTGGTCGGCGTGGATATGGGACAGGGGTTCCTGGCACCCCCACACGAGGATGTCGGCCTTCTCGTTGATCTTGCGGAGGGTGTGGGTCAGGGGGATGGAAGCACCCTGGCCGGCCCAGTAGACCTTCTCTGTCCGAAATGCCGTACGCAGGGCAGACTCGGCCATCTCACCAGCAGCGTCGCCGCTCGTCAGCTCCCGCTGGAATCCCGGCTCGCCGAAGACGTACGAGACCTCGGGCGTGATCCCCCACGGTCGCAGGTCCTCCCGGAGTAGATGCTCCTTCAGGCAGTCGAATGCATGTCCCGGATCATCGGACGGGCCGATCCTCAAACACAGCCGCGCCCTGACCCCAGCCAACAGCGCATTGCGGAACTCGCCGGTCACCGGAAGGGGTTCGGCACCGGACCGCGCGTCCTGTTCGACCAGCCGCTCCAGCCCGACCACGTTGACCGCTGGCCCGGTGTACAGCAGTTCTCCCAGCGGATGGGTGCCGATCAACGGCACCCCGTCCCTCACCCGGGCGTCCTTGCGCAGGCTGTCCGCCGTTGGTGTGTAACCCGTCCACGGGGGTCGTCGCAGCCCGACCACCGCCACATCACCCTTGTCGTCATGGAGGGTGGCAAGCAATCGGATCAGTGCCAGATAGGCGTCCGGAACGGGGCCTCCGTACATCCCGTTGTGCACATCCCCTTCAAGGGCTCTGACCGTGACATCGGCCATAACGAATCCACGCAACGACGTGGTCAGCGTCGGCGCACCCAGCGCGATGTTCCCGCCGTCGGCCAGCGACACGACATCCGCCCTGAAGCGTTCGGGGAACATCTCCATGTACGTGGCCAGGGTGTCCGTCCCGGACTCCTCCTCACCCTCCAGGACTAGCCGCACATTCACCCGGAGGGAGCCTCGGCCACGAAGCTTCTGGAGGTAGCGGCAGGTGGTGAGATGCATGACCACCCCCGACTTGTCATCAGCCGCTCCCCGCTCCGTCATGCGGCCACCCACGACCTCCGGCGTGAACGCCCCCTGCCATGTCGCGGGTACCACGTCATAGTGCGCGTAGAGCAGCACGGTTGGCGCTGTCAGGTCCCCGCACAAATAGGAGGCGTAGACGATGGGCGCCGGATCTCTCCTGCCCTCTCCGTCCACGGGTGGGGACTGCGGCGGTGTGATCACCTCAACGTCCATACCTGCCGCGCTCAGCAAGTCCGCACAAGTCCGCGCGGCCTTTTGGACATGCTCCGGATGCTGGGCATCCGAGAAGACCGACGGGATACTCACCAGCGCCGCGAGGTCCCTCTTGGCGTCCGCCCTGAGAGCGGACAGCTCGCCCTCGACGTCCGCTCCTCTGCTTGATACGTCCATGCCGTCTCCCGATGTCACGAGCTGTTCGAAGGTCACCCACCGTCAGAAGGCGTCGCCCAGCATCGGTACCCGGATCCCACCTCACGGTCCCCGCACCTCACCCGAGTGACACCACCCATGCCCCAGGGAGGGGAAAAGTCAGCCCAATCGCAGGGCAAGCCAGATGTCTGGGTTCCTTGACCTCAGAGTGGCGGATGCGGGTGAGTCGTCCCTGGCCGCAGTGGAGGCGCGGGACCTGGGGGGATCTCGGCCCCTGGCATCGGAGTCACGGCCCGAGGCGTACCGGGCCAGCACCGAGCACGCGATCGCCATCGTCTTCATCGGCCGGCCGGGCACTCCACGCAGAGGTGCGCCACCTGTCCTCGGGCAGTTCGTCTCAGCGGCACCCGGTTGCACGTGGCGACAGAGGCGATGACGCACGAGTGGTTGGGTGTGTCGTTGCCGCTGTTGACGCCAGGGAGGCGATCCAGAGCGTAGGCGTGGCGAAGTCGGACACCGGTCAGTGTTACAGCACGCTGCGCGGAGGAGAGCAAGCCTTCCTGGCCAGACTGCCAGTAGGAAGGCCAGCCTTGCAGCGAGCGGACTGGGGACAGGGACACGCAGGGCCCGCCCTCGTAAGCTGCCCAGGTCATGCCCGACCCGCGCGGCCTCCGCAACCTGAAGCGGTCGGCATCCTGCCCGACGACGCACACCCAGAAGACTCAGCCCAGCCCTCCGCCCGATGCTCGGCCTCTACCTTGCCACGGTCCACCACTGGCGCCACTGCGCCACCACCGACTGGACTACCTACCTCCAAGCCGCCGCGCCACCAGCCCGAACCGGGCGCCGAGCCCGCCACCGCGCGTCAACTCCACTTTGGGCTCGCCGCCGACAGGGTGACCAACCGCCCCTCGCGGCCCGGCCACAGGTAGATGTAACCCATGATCACCGCAACCGGGTGGCGCCGCGGCGCCACCATCCTGGCCGCGCTCGCCGCGGCCCTCCTACCCGCAGCTCTCCCCGCCGCCGCAACCACTACCCCGGCCGTCAGCACGGTCGCCGAGCGGCGCGAGCTTCCCGAGCCCCCTCCCGTCGACGTCGTGCGCGCCGAACTCGACGACTTGGTCGTCGAAGCCCCGCACAGCATGGAGGGGTACTCACGAGAGCGCTTCCCGCACTGGATCAAGATCTCCGGGGAGTGCGACACCCGCGAGACCGTACTTGCCCGTGATGGCCAGGACGTCGTCCAGGACGACCGGTGCCGGGCGGTAGCCGGAACCTGGACCAGTCTCTACGATGACAAGACCTTCACCAACGCCAAGGCCCTCGATATCGACCACGTCGTGCCGCTTGCTGCGGCCTGGCGATCCGGGGCCGACACCTGGACGACCGCCCAGCGTCGCGCCTTCGCCAACGACCTGACCCACTCTCAGTTGATTGCGGTCTCCGCCGCCTCCAATCGCAGCAAGGGCGACAAGAGTCCGGACGCCTGGCGCCCGCCGGCCACCGGCTACTGGTGCACCTACAGCCGGGCCTGGACGGACACCAAGCACGTCTACGACCTCTCCATCACCGCGTCGGAGAAGATCGCGCTGCGTGAGATGCTCGACACCTGCGCCTAGCGGTCCGGTTGGCGGCCTCGGCGCTGAGTAGGGCGTCTTGTCCGATGGCGGCTCGCCTGACGTCGCGCCCGTCCCTGGGAATGGTGCGGGGCGGGTGCTCGGGCGGGTCGGCTACCGCTTGCCGCTGTTGAGGCGGACGCTGGCCCCGTCCTGTCGATGCTGATGCTCCATGCCTGGGGGACCCACAGCCTGCGCAGCGAGTTCCTGCTACGGGGGCTCGGCTGAGGGCGCGAGACTGGGCGCTATGTCAGGGGAGTCGCCCAGTTGTCGCGCTTGGGTGACCGCATGGCGATGATGTGAGGCCCAGCCCGCCTCGCCGAGTGGCCGAGGCGGACGGAGGGGCCCGAGCGTCTGCCGATACACGCCAATGTGGGTAGAAGCCCCTGGTCAGACCTTCGTTCGCCAGGGATTTCCCAGGCACTTTTCAGGGACTTTCCGCGCTGTCCGAGGGGATTCTCGGGGACTTTCTGACGGGCAAACAGGATAGGCCCTGACAGCGGCGAAAGGTGCTGAGCCACAGGTCAGGGCCTATCCCATCAGCACTCGATGACGTTGACCGCGAGTCCGCACACCTCCTACCAAGACCGGGCAGGTCAGGAAGTTCCCGGCAGGCGGGCGGGCATTTCCCTGACGGCGATCCGTGGCACGAGGCCCAAGGATTGGTTGTTACGCCTTGGCGCGAACGAGGAGGCCGTCCATGCGTCCGTGCCCTACCGGGAGTTCATGCCCTGCCCTTCCTTAGATCCGGATTCCGTTGGCATGTTGGGTGCGTGCGGTGAGTGGACGTACGTCCTGGAGGGCGAACTCGCCGCCACCTGGTTCCTCGCACAGTTCGACAACCTCGCGGTCGTGCCCAATGAGGAAGAGGAGTTGGTGTGCGTGACGCTCAACCACCACCACGCTCCCGGGACGCTCGCGTATTCAGCGCCGGGGATTCATGGTGTGTGGATGGCCGAGTTCGGTAGAGGTTTCTTGGAAGATCTGTCCGTCGCTCCGCCGGATGCCTCGGGAATGCTGGCCTCCTTTGATGAGGCGCTTGCGCGCGCTGGTGCGGTGTACGAGCGGCTCGGGCCGCAGCGGCCATGGCAGGACATGTGTGACACCGAGTGGGCAACCGCCATTTACCGGGCGATCGGCGACCACTTCGACTTCACCGTCAACCGAGGCGATGTGGAAGAAGGGCTGCTGCCTGCGGTGGCGTTGCCACTGCCGTGAGCGCAGTCAGGCGCGTGTGTGGGTGGCTCGTCGATCGCCGCTCACATTGGCTTCTGATCGCTTCGGCGGGAGCGCCAGCACGTCGGTGTACTCGTGCGGGTGAGTTGTCGCCGGCCGACCACCCGGTGGTGCCGTCCAGCAAGAGGGCCGTAGACACCCCGTAGCAACCACGCGTCGGAGGGGTGCTCTCCCGCCCGAGGCGACCCTGAGTCACCACGCATCAGTGTCAGCCGGTCGCGGACCGCGAGGGCAACAGGGCAACCCCGTGCGCCTGCGCGAGGACGAGCGGGGCTGACCCATGCGCGAGGCGCTGAAGCAGGCATCGGCCGCGCCCGCGACACGCCGTTCATGAGGCGGCGCTCGGTCCGGGGCGGTGTCCGATGACGGACGCGGCCCCGTACGGCCAGCGCGCCGATCGCTCCTGTACTCCCGGCTCCTGACCCGATCCCCGACCCCGAAGGCGTTCCACCGCGCCCGCGCAGACCGCAACCCCGTGTATCGCCGCTGCGGCAAAGTCTGCCCCAAGGAACATAAGGAAAGAATATAAAGTGGCTATGCTTCAACTATGAGTCACCGCGACCCCACCCCCAGCCCTTCCGATGCCATCGGTTCAGCCCTCTACGGTCTGGCCACCAGGGCCGTGAGACGCCTTCCCCGTGACATCAGCCTGACGTCCGCCGCCACCTTGGCCACCCTGGACAAGACCGGCCCGCGACGGATCACCGATCTGGCGGTGGCCGAGGGTGTCACCCAGCCTGCGATGACCGTTCTGGTTCGGGCGCTCGTAGAATCCGGGCTGGTCGAGCGGCAGGGGGACCCGTCCGACAAGCGGGTCACGTTGGTGTGTCTGACCGAGGCCGGTGCTGCGTACGTTCGGACGCGACGTCAGGCCGGCGTCGACGCGTACGCGCGGTTGGTCGACGAGCTCACCGGTGACGAGGTCGCGACCCTGACGGCGGCCCTGCCGGCGCTGCTGCACCTGGCGGAGCTCGAAGGCCACGCCCGGCAGGGGGCGGACCGGTGACCGCGGACCAGGCTCATGGCCAGTCCATAAGCGCTGGCCCGAGACGTGTCGAGGCACCCCTGTTGGTTCCCGCTCTGACCTTCATCGCCCTGGTCGTGGCGGCGGTCGCCAGCCTCGGAGCGCCGCTCATCACCAGCGTGGCGACCACGTTTCACGTTTCCCTCGACAGTGCGCAGTGGACGCTGACCATCCCCCTGCTCAGCGGCGCCGTCGCCACCCCCGTCCTCGGCCGGCTCGGAGCCGGTCCGTACCGGCGGGCCGCGATCCTCGCCACGCTGGCGACCGTCGTCGCCGGCGGCACGCTCACCGTGCTGCCGCTGCCGTTCGGCTGGCTGCTCGTGGGCAGAGCGGCCCAAGGCGTCGGGCTCGGTCTCACGGCGCTGATGATGGGCGTGGCCCGCGACCACCTGCCCGAGGAGCGCAGCGCGACCACCATCGCCCTGATCTCCGTGGTCTCCATCATCGGGGCCGGCGTCGGCTACCCGCTGGCCGCGCTGCTCGCCGAGTTCGGCGGACTGCGGGCCGCGTACGGGCTCGGCCTGCTCGTCACCGCCGTCGCCTTCGTGACAGCCTGGCGCTCCATGCCCACAGCCCCCGAAGGCCGCTCCGCTCACGTGAACGTGGCCGGTGCGCTGGGCCTGGCGGGTGGGTTGCTCCTCGTCCTGTTCCTGGCCGGCGAGAGGAGCCTGTGGAGCCGGCACCTCGCGGGGGCGGTGGCCCTCGCCGTCACCGCCGTACTCCTGCTCTGCGGCTGGGCCGTGTCCGAACTGCGCACCAAGACGCCCTTGGTCGACGTCCGGGCGGTGCGGCACCCGGCGGTCGCCGGGGCGAACATCGCCATGTTCGTCGGCGGGAGCGGCATGTACCTCCTGCTCACGCTCATCACCCGGTACGCGCAGACGCCGCACGGCGCCGGCTACGGCTTCGGACTGACCACCTTCGTGGCGGGGCTCGTCCTCATCCCGTTCTCCGTGCTGGGGTTCGTCGCCGGCAAGCTCACGCCGCGGGTCCGCAGGCGGATCGACGGCCCGCTGCTGCTGGCGGGTAGCGCCGCCATCGTCGGCGGCGGGTTCGTCCTGTTCGCCACCGCCCGGTCCCACCTGGCCGAACTGCTCGCGGCCATGGGCGTGCTGGGCTTCGGTGTCGGCAGCTTCTCGGCCGCCATGCCCGGCGTCATCCTGGCCGTCACACCCAAGAGCGAGACGTCCAGCGCGATGAGCTTCAACTACGTCGTACGCAGCGTCGGATACTCCCTGGGCAGCGCCGGCGGCGGCCTGGTGCTGGCCGCCGGCACTCCCGCGGGCCGCCTCTTCCCGAACGACGGCGCGTACACGAACGCGGCGCTGGTCGGTGTCGTCGCGATGGCGGTCACGGCCGTGGCCGGCCTCGCCCTCGCCACCAGGCGCCCACCCGAGACCGGTCCGATCACAGCCTCCACCGGTGTGCCGGGCCAGGCCCGGTCGAGTCGAACCGGAAACTGAAGGGCGAAGCCGTCCGGCTCCAACCCAGTCTCCGCCGGCCCGCCGGTCCCCACCCCGTGCTGACCAGGGACCTGCGCATACTGATCATCAATTCCCCAACACAGGAGGTACCGTGGCCAAGGGCTACTGGGTCAGCGCCTACCGCACCATCGTGCACCCCGAGAAGCTGGCTGCCTACAACGAGCTGGCTGCTCCGGCCGTCGCGGCCGGGGGCGGGCGGCTGCTCGCCATCGACAGCCGGGTCGTCGCCCACGACGCCGGCATCGCCGAGCGCACCATCCTGATCGAGTTCGACAGCTTCGAGCAGGCGGTCGCCGCACATGCGAGTGATGCCTACCAGAAGGCGCTGGCCGCACTCGCTGACGGCGTCGAGCGCGACTTCCGCATCGTCGAAGGTCTCGACGACTGACGATCGAGCCTGTGTCGGCGACGCCTGCGAAGCCGACTGCGGGAACCAACCCCGACTCGCCAGCGCGCCGCACCGTCGCGAACGGCGCCAGGCCGGTGACATCGGCAGCGATGTCCGGCCTGGCGACGGTTCCCGGCGGTGCCGCCACTGGGGGCGTAAGGGCGGGCAGCCGCCCGCCGGCTGCCACGTATCGATCGCCATATCCGCGCGTTGCCTTGGCCGTGCGGGTCCGGCCGTACGGGTCCAGCCGTGCGGGTCCGGCCGTGCGGGTCCGGCCGTGCGGGTCCGGCCGTACGGGTCTGGTCGTACGGTTCCGGGTTGCCGCTCCGCTCAACGGCCAGGCCGCGTAAGGGTTAATACGTTCTTATGCGGCATGGTCGTTGCGCGGGTTGTCCTGCGTTCGAGCAATGCCCGGGGTGAATGACCCGCCCCGACGCGATGCCCTACGACGCGATGCGCTGCCTGAGCCACCCTGCCACCCGCCCATCGCCCCCGGCCCACCCTGCCAATCGGAGTACACCACGAGGGTCTTCGGGGTACTTCGCGCCCGAACACGTGCCACAGGCCGTCCGCGTGGCTGCTGAACCGGTTTCCTCGGGCCATGAGCACACTCCTGGCAGCCGCCGACACCGGTCTGAAGATCGACTGGACGCGCATGCCCACCTACAACACCATCATGTCCCTCGCCGCCGGGGCCGGCCTGCTGCTGATCGTCGCCCTCGGGTTCCGGCTCGTCAACGGGCACCCCGTCGTCTCCGAGAGCTGGGCCCTGGCCTTCGGGGTGCTGGGCATCATCCTGTTCGCCACCGGTCTCCACATGACCCTGACCTGGCCGCTCGCCGGGCAGGGCTTCCCCTTCGACAACATCATCTTCGGGGAACCCTCCCTCGCCTTCGGCGTCCTGCTGCTGGCCGCCTCCTTCTACCTCTGGAAGCGCGGAACCCAGTTCGACACCGAGCCCGACCGCGAGCGCACCGCCGCCGTCCTCACCGGGCCCATCTCCGTGTTCGTCTTCGGCCTGGGCCTGGCCTGCCTCGGAATCGCCGCCGCCGGATGGAAGTACACCCTCTTCGCGGCCCCTCCGGAGGAACCGATCTCGGGGGAGTTCGCCGACCATCCGATGCTGGAGGCGAGCTTCATGTCGAGCCTGTACGTACTCGTCGGCGTCGGCGCCCTCGTCTTCCCCGCCCTGCTGCGCCGCCGCACCAAGGCCACCACCTGGATCGTGGGCGTCTGCTGGGCCCTCAGCGGCCTCGCGTTCCTCGGCTTCGGCGCGCTCAACTACTTCACGCACATCGGGCTCATCGTCAACACGATGTAGCCGGCGGGATGGGGAGACCGCCCCGCGCGCCCGCCCGGTGGGGGCGAGCGGGCGGGGTTGGTTGGTCGGTATGCGGGGGCAGGGGGCGGGCGGAGGCCCGGTGGTGGCCGGTTCGGCCGTCGGATGGCCCGCGCCGCGGCTACGTACGGCCCGACAGCTCGGCCACGAGGAGATCGAGGGTGAGTTCCTCGTGGAGTGCGACCCCCAGAGCAGCCATCGCAGGGGCGAGGCCCGGGTCCCAGGTCGCGTCGATGGGCTGGCCGTCAAGTGGTAGCTGGGGGGTTCCCGCGGCCTGGGTGCTGGCGGCCAGGTGCTCGTAGTCCTCGGCGCCCATGCGCCATGGCCGTGCTCCGTACCGGTGGATGATCCGGTTCGCCAGGGCGATGCCCGGCCAGTCGAAGTCGCCGTGGTACGCGAATCGGCAGCCGGCGGCGGCGAGGGCGTCCAGGAGCGTGAGGACCACCGTGGCGGCGCTGCCCGAGGTGCACACCAGGGCGCGGACGCAGGCAGCATCCGCCGCGGCCTCCACCACGCGCGGGTTCTCACAGATGTGGATCACCGTTTCAGCGGGTAGTCGCAGCGCCAGGTCGTGCAGGTCCCGCGAGGTGAGGTGGGCTTCGGCGTGATGGTCGGCTCGCTGCCGCAACGCCTGTTCACGCCAGCCTCCGCCTACGGGCCGTAGCCCGTAGGTGAGCACGGTGCTGGAGACCTCGTCCGGTGTGACCGACACCAGACGCCACAGTGCGCGCCGGCCTGCTGCGTTGTCGGGGAATTCGGTGCGGTGCGCGAGGGCGATGCCGCGTTGGACGAGGCGGGCGAGCCAGGTGCCGTCGTCCAGACCGTGTGCGGACCCGGTCGCCGTGGCGGCGAGTTCTCCTCGGCCTCGGGTGCCACCGCCCTCCGGGCCGAGGAGGACGGTGAGGACGTGGACCGCCTGTTGGAGCGTTCGTATCGCCGTGTCCGGCGCCACTCCCCTTGGCACACCGTGGCGACGGAGCTGGTCGTACCACCGGTCGGCCCACTCCTGGCCGGCGTGTGGCGAGGAGGCCAGCGCCGAGGCGAGTGACGACCAGACGCGCTCGCGCTGTGCCGCGATGCCAGCCCGGACGGCACGGCGGTCGGTGATCGGCTGACCGAGCTCCTCCAGGACCTCTCTGAGCCCGAGTCCGGCCGCCGAGGCACGCAGCCGCTCGTCGAGCACATCGAGGTGCACGGTGACGGTGGCGCCGGTGAGGAGTCTGCCCAACACGAGGGACAGGTCCCTGCGTTCCTCGGAGTCCACCGAGGTGAGCCGGAGGGACCCGGTGGCCTGCACACCGTTGCCTTCCAGGCGCTTGCGTGCCGCCTCCCAGAGCCGGACGAGCCCGGGGCCGGCCAGCCAGTCCCGGGTCGCCGATGGCAACTTGCTCATACGGACACCAGGCGCCGATGCCGGCCGTTCCAGGTGTAGTGCAAGGTGGCCACCCCGCGCGCGTGCGGATCGCGAAGGCACTCGTAGATGTGCAGGGACGGGACTTCCGGCCAGTTGCCCATGAGTCGTTCGCTGGTGAGGACGAAGTCGAGATCGAGGTCGACGAGAATCCCTCCCAACCGCCCGTGGGTGGGCTCGTCGACCTTGGCGAAGGCATCGTCGAGCAGGATCAGCCGCGGCGCGTGCGGTGCCGACTCGGCAAGGCTGGTGAATTGGGCGGCAGCCGCGGCGAAGAGCACGAGGTAGGAGAGAACCCGCTGCTCACCCTGGCTGAGTCCGGTGCGGCTGGTCAGCTTCCGCCTGCGTCCCGGGGCGGCGTCCTCGACCACGAAGGTATGGAAGCGGAACCAGTCGCGGTAGTCCAGGGCGGTCCGTAGATGGGCGGCGTAGCCGGCGGCGGGATCAGTTCTTCGAGCATCCTCGATCCGCCGTTGCAGCACCCCGCGGAGCTGCTCGGTCTGCTCACGCGTGCGCAGGCTCGACGGACTGCGCAGGAGCTCCACGGCCGCCCGCACGTCCGCGTCCGCGTCCTCGTCCAGCTTCCACAGCAGTTCCACGCCCAGACCGTGAGAGGTGCGTACGGTGCGCAAGGTGTCGTTGAGGGCTGCGACCAGGTTCGCCGCGGTGATGACCTGGGTCGAGAGGTGGTCGCCCAGCTCCCCGGTCAGGAACCGCTGGAAGACCTCACGCTCGCGCTCGGTGAGCCGCCCCCGGGCCTCCGCGGCCCAGGCGGCGATCCGCTCGCCCACGGCCGAGACGTCGTGGGAGCCGTGGTCGTCGATCAAGCGGCACACCTTGATGCCGTCGCGTTCGTCCAGTTGCGCGTCGTAGCCGCCGGCCAGTTGGTCGCGGAGCTCGGTGTGTCGGTTGAGCAGGGCACCGTCCGACACCTCGCCCTTTTGGCGGCCGAGGGCCTGTTCCACGCCGTCGGCCAGTGTTCGCAGCGCGCGCAGACGGCTGCGGACGTCCGAGCCGGGATCGTCCGTCACACCTTCGGGCAACGATGACCGATCCAGCCCGGCGCCGCGCACCACCTCCGGCCGGCCGAGTGCACCGCGCAGGGCGGCGCCGGTGCCGATGACCGCCCTCTCCTGGTCGGCCAGCTCCTCGCGCAGGCGCTTCTCCGCCTCTTCCGCGCGCACGCGTCGTTCGTGGAGGTCGTCGCGGGCCCGCTGCGCGGCCGGAACGGCCTCGGCGGCGTGCGCGATGCGCGCTCTGGTCTCCCGCTCACGGGTGAGGATCTCCTCCTCGGTCGCCCCGACCGCCTCCTCACGGGTCCGCAGGTCCTGTTGCGCCTTACGCAGCCCGGTGAGGCGGAGCAGGTGACTCTCCTCCGCGGCCACGCGGTCCCTTCGGGCACGTTCGTACCGCTCGGCATCGGCGCGATGGGTGTCGAGCCGCGCACCCGTGCTGCCGACCGCCCTGCGCAGGTGCCCGATGCCGGTGCGTAGGGCGGCCAGCGCGGTGCGCACGCGTTCCAGTTCGGCAGGGCCGCTGGGCAGGTCGTGGGCGGTGGCGGTGGCTTCTGTCTCGGCGCGTGCGGCTACGGCGAGGGCGCGGGCTTCCTCGGCGCGCCGCGCCGCGAGGGTGGCCTTGGCCGTCACGTCACGCAGTCTCCTCTCATCCGACTCGGTCCTGCTCCAGGCGTCGGCAAGACCCCGCGCCCGAGGAAAGTCCTGCTCCGCCAGCTTGAGGGCCCGGCGCGGGGCGTCGGCCTCGGTGAGTTCGTGACGGGCATCGGTCAACCGCTGCTCCGTCTGGGTGAGCTGCTCCTCCAACTCGGCGAGGAGGCGCCGCCGGGTCTCGGCGCGCACGGCGGCCCCCACGTACTCCGCGTCGCTCTTGTGGTACCGGCCGCTGAGGACGCCCAGACGCCAGGTTCCGTCGTAGTACACGGCGTCATGCGTGGTCGCTTCCTCGGCCGGTACGAGCGCGATGGCCGCCAGCAGGAGCTCCACCTGCTCGGACGTGACCCCGCACCCCGGTTGCGGTGCTGGGCGCAGCGCCGAGGCGAGGGTCGGCCCGTCCGGTACGGCAGGGCCGGGACGCAGCAGGGTGTCACGCGTTCCGGGATCGACAAGGGCGCCGTCCACCCCGACCCATGCGTCCAGGATGCCGCTGGCCTGGAGCGCTGCTTCCAGGCCGGCCCGGTGCGCAGGGCTCAGACCCTCCGGGAAGTCCACCAGCCGGTAGAACGGTGCTCCGGTGCCCGGCGTCCTTGCGGCACTGCGGTGGTAGGGGACCGGCGGCTCCGGATCGGTACGCCCTTCCCAGTCACGCTTCCGGCTCGCCAGGCCGTCGCGCTCCTCGTCGAGCCGGCCGACGGTGAGTGCGAAGGCGTCGCGACGCTCGTTGAGTTCCTCGCCGTACGGCTCCAGTACGGCCCGGGCAGCCTGCCACGCCTGACCGTCGATGTCGGGCGGCAGCGTACGGTCCGCGAACGGAGCTTCGGCGGAGCTCTCACAGGAGAGCATGGTGGGCACGGCGTCCAGCGGCGGGCAGCCGGCCCCGATGGCGGTCCGGGTGCGCGAAACCCACTCGGTGACCCGACGGGCATAGGCGCCGCTTTCCTTGACGACCTCCTCGCGGCCGGCGTCGAGACGGCCGGCGGCCTCTTCCGCGTCGTCCTCAAGACGTTCCCGCTCGGAGTCGGCCTGCGCCGCCTCACCTCGGGCCCGCTC
>NZ_JBEHZD010000060.1:0-23072 GCF_040240285.1 Streptomyces sp. HSW2009
GCACCCACCGCCGGCCCGGACCCCGACCGCGCGCACCGGGCCCGCCACCCTGTGGCCGACCCCGCGCGCCAGGCTCACGGGCCCGGCCGCGAAGGGCCTGACGCCACGAGTCGGCCCCCGCTCAGCCGGCCCGGCGAACCCCGGCTCACGTATCCGCCCGGCGCTTCCGCTTCGCGAACCCAGCCGGCCCACCCGGCCCCGCGAACCGATCGCGCTCGCACCACAGCCCCGGCCGACCGGCCCCCGCTCAGCCGAACGGCGGGTCCTTGCGGTGTCGGTCGGTCGGGCCCCGCCCGGACAACACCTCGCCGTACGCCTGCATCAGGTCCGGCAGCCGCAAGGTGGCCAGGTCCTCGCGCTCCGGCGTGCCGCTCCAACCGGAGAGCCGCAGGTCGCGGTAGGCGCAGCTCTTCTCGTACAGAGTGCGGAGGAAGCGGCCGTTGCCGAGCTCGTCGATCCAGCCCTGGTCCACCACGTGGCCGCTGATGCTGCGCAACTCCTCCACGGCCTCCTCGTCCCACCGGTCGCCGTTCTCGGCCGCCAGCACCTCGCCGATGGCGGTCAGCTCCGGCGGCCGGTAGCTCGGGAAGTCCACCCGGGTGGTGAAGCGGGAGCCGAGCCCGGGGTTGGCCGCGAGCAGCCGGTCCATGCCCTCCGGATAGCCGGCGAGGATGACCACCAGCCGGTCCCGGTTGTCCTCGGCGCGCTTGAGCAGCACCTGGAGCGCCTCGTCGCCGTACGCGTCGCCCTTGGAGTAGCCGGAGTTGGAGAGGCTGTACGCCTCGTCCACGAAGAGCACCCCGCCCAGCGCCGAGTCGATCAGCTCGTTGGCCTTGACCGCGGTCTGCCCCAGGTACTCGCCGACCAGATCGGCCCGGCCGGCCTCCACCAGGTGGTCGCCGCCGAGCAGCCCGAGCGCGTAGAAGACCCGGCCCAGGATGCGGGCCACGGTGGTCTTGCCGGTGCCGGACGGGCCCGAGAAGACGAAGTGGCGCTTGGGCGGTTGGACCGGCAGGCCCTGCCCGGTGCGCAGCCGGGCCATCCGTAACTGCGCGGAGAGCGCCCGCACCTGACGCTTGACCGGCTCAAGGCCGACCATCCGGTCCAGTTCCTTCAGGGCGTCGGCGAGCAGCGCGGGGTCGGCCGGGCCCGGCGGGGGGGGGGGGGGGGCCCCGGGCGCCCCCCCGCCCCCCCGCCGGCGGGGTCTACTGCGAGGACTGTGACATCGCCCAACCCTGGGCCGGTGACACTCCGCTGACCAGCGGTGTCGCCGCGCACGCCACGGACGCCGAGCAGGCGGCGCGGCTGTGGGACCTGTCGGCCGAGCTGACGGGCGTCAATGCGTTGGCCGCGGCAGGCTGAGGGGCCTCGTACACAGCCGCCGAGCGGTCGGCACGATGGGGCCGCTCAACCGTCAATTGTGCTGTCTAGTAAGCGAGTTGAGCGTGCGGTGGAAGCTTAGGTGGGAGCTGCGAACTGGCGGGACTGGACGACCAGGGTGCCTTCCGAGTCCCAGACCTCCGCGTCCTCGATGACGCTCTGGTCGCTGCCGATCCGGGTGCTGGTGCTGACCTGGAGCCAACCCGGGGCCGGCTTCGCCCGGATGTGTGCGGTCAACTGCACCATCGGCAGCCAGCCAGCCTGCCCGAAGTCGAACGAGATGGGTGGCAGCGAGGCGATGGCCACCAGCAGCAGCATCGGGTCGGGCGGCTGACCGTCGGTGAGCCGTACCCAACCGTCGAACCTGCCGGAGCGCGCCGGGCTGTCGAAGAGCCAGCCGACACAAGCGGGCGAGAGCCGGACGTCGAGCCCGGCCACCATGTCCAGGCGCTCCACCAGACGCGCCGGGGTGTTCTGACGGCCGACGCAGGCGTCGGGGGCGGGGATGCGCGGTGGGGTGGTGCCGGCGTCGACCGGACGGTCGTCGAACTTGCCGTGCGTGATGAGGGCGCGCATCCGCTCCGTGTACTGCCCGTCCCTGGTGCACTGCGAAAGGGACGCCTGTCCGGTGGTGATCCGGCTGCCGCTGCGCAGCAACTCCGCGCGCACCGTGACCGGGCCCGGCTGTGCGGTCGACAGAAAACAGGCACTGAGGACGCTGGGAAAGAATTTGTCGGTCTCGATGTGCATCGTACGGGCCGCCGCACGAGCCGCCATCGTCAGCAGAATGCTGCCCGTGAGCCGGCCGTCCGATTTCCACTCCGGGCGCAGCCGGCCATCGAAAACATGGGGGGACGTGCCACGCCGCACTACGGCGGTGGCCGTCGCAAAGTCCGTGTTTTCGCACCCATCGGTTGCCTGCACGCGGTGATGTTATGCGCCCGCCACGGTGGATTCCTTGGAATGAGCAGGAGTTGATCACTTTCCGAGCAGTTCTCGCGGTCTGGTGCCCCACCGTCCCGTGCCCCGTACCACCCCGCCGCCCGTGGCGCGGCCCGGGCGCGGCCGTGCCCAGGTCGTGCCCGGCGGTGGCGGCGGCCGTGGTGCTCCGGGCACCGGCCAAGGCGCCCGCGCCCCTGCCACCCGTCCCGGGCGCGCCCCGCCCGACAACCCGCGCGCCGGCCGGCGTACGGGCGTGACCGGCGGGTACGCGGCGATCGCGAGCGACCCGCGGGCTCCCACCGTGCCCGGGCCCAGGACCGCGTCCGTGGTGGTCGCGCCCCCTCGGTGCCGCAACGGAGGGCCGTACGCGGTGGGCGTGCGAGCCGTGGGCCGGGGGCGATGCCGGGGGCCGGTGGCGGGGCGCCGTCGCGTTCGGGCGGATCGCGGCGCTGACGGCGCTGAGAGTGGGTGATTATTGGCTGCTATGTCCCCTGATGCTGCCTCATATTTCCTGACCCGCTTCCATGCGGAGGAAAACAACAGGGAACAGATCGGCGAACTTGGCGGGAAATGGGCAACCCTCGAACGAGGAAAGCGCGGTGGCGGGCAAGTGGGCCGCCCCCGGTGCCCGAATGCGCCGTACCGCTGCCCATTCGGGCGCGCCCTCTGTGGTTCTGTCTGAAAAGCTGGCGGAAGGCCGGGAGAGCGGCGTGACCAGCGGACGCGGTGAGTCGGCAGGATCGAAAGGATTTGTGGAGACTTCTCGCCCACCCGCGTTGCCCCTGGTTTCGGTGGATGCCCCGGATAAAGTGAACAGTGTGCACGGAAAGGTAGGGACGGGCAGCTTTGCAGGGGACAAGGGGCACATCAGGCAGTGCCTTTAGGGAAAGGGGGGCCGATCCGGCCCCGACGCGCGGCAGCCGCCCGAAGTGGCGTGGGCTGACCACCCACCATGCCGCGCCGGTGCTTCGTAGCACCGTGAACGATGTTGATTACGGGGGGTTGCCGGCGGTTGACCGTCGTCGGCGCGGCCACGTGTGGAACCGGTGGACGGCGCGGAGCGCTGCCCGACGGGTCCTCCTGGCGCCCCACGCCCACTGTTGGCCGCGGTGATCCGGGGCCAGTCCGACGTCCACCGCTGCGACGACGGTTCACGTCGGACCCGAGGAGACCACTCCTGCGTGAGGGAAAGGAAGGGAGCGGCAATGTCGAAGGAGGACGTCGCGCTCCGGACCGGGGGAAGTTGTGCTTCGAGTCGAAGCACGGGTGGAGGCGGCCTGCTGGCGGATCGGCTGGCCTCGGCCCGTAAACACTACTTTGTCGGTCGGGAGCGCGAACTCGCCCTGTTCCGCAGTGCCTTGAACGACGCGCCCGGCGCGCCCACGGTTCTCGTGGTGCACGGGCCGGGCGGCATCGGGAAGAGCGCGCTGCTCCAGCGGTTCGCCGCCGACGCCTGTGCGGCGGGGCGCCCCGTCGTCAGCATCGACACGCGCACCATCGAACCGAGCCCCGCCGACTTCCAGCGCGCGGCCGTCGGCATCCTGGCCGTCGACCGGCCGGTGCTGCTGGTCGACAGCTTCGAGCGGTGCCGCGACCTGGAGCCGTGGTTGCGCGAGCGCTTCCTGCCCAGCCTGCCCGCCGGCGTGCTGGTGGTGATAGCCGGCCGACACGCGCCCGACCCGCTGTGGACGGCCGACCTCGGGTGGAACGACGTACTCCGGGTGGTGCAGCTCGGGGAACTCGACGCGGCCGAATCGGCGCTGCTGCTCGCCTCCCGCGGAGCCGCCCCCGACCGGCACGCCGGGCTGCTCGCCTTCGCTTCGGGCAACCCGCTGGCCCTGCGGCTGGCCGCCGAAGTGGCCGTGCACGACGGCGCCGACAACCTCGTCTGGACCCCGTGCAGGACCGTGGTGGAACAACTGTTGATGCGCCTGGTGGGCGAGCTGCCCTCGCCCGCCCACCGGCGCGCGCTCGAAGTGTGCAGCCACGTCCAGGACACCACCGAGGACCTGCTCAGGGTGGTCATGCCGGACGAGGACGTGGCCGAGCTGTTCTGCTGGCTGCGCCAACTGCCGTTCATGCGCTCCGGGCGGTACGGGGTCTACCCGCACGAGGTGGTCCGCGACTCGCTGGACAGCGACTTCCGCTGGCGCGACCCGGAACAGTACAAGAGCATGCACCGCGCGGTCCGGCTGCACCTGGTCGAACGCATCCGCAACGCCCCGGAGAAGGAGGCACTGCGGGCCACCAGCGCCTACAACTACATCATCGCCAGAGCCCCGTGGATCAGGCCGTTCCGCGGCAACCGCACCGAGGGCGGCGCGTACGAGGAGCCCCTGCGCCGCGATGAGTGGGCGGTGGTCACGGAGATGGCGCGCACCATGGAGGGCGAGGCGAGCGCCCGGGCCGTGGCGTACTGGCTCGACCACCAGCCCGAGGGGTTCCGTGTGCACCGCAGCTTCAGCACCGGTGAACTGCTCGGCTTCATGTGCTGGCTACGCATCGACGACGTCGACGACGGCATGCGCGAGGCGGACCCGGTGGCGGCCCAGGCATGGGAGGCCGTCTCCCGGATCGCCCCCGTACGCCACGGCGAGCACCTCGGCCTGGCCCGCTTCATGATCCACCCGGACGCCTACCACCGCCCGTCGCGCGCCTGGGACCTGGTGCACATGCGCTTCACGTACGAGCTGATGCGCACCGACCACTGCGCCTGGTCGTGCCTGGTGCACGGGGAGCCGGAGTTCTGGGAGCCGGTCATGGCCTACATGGACATGTTCCGGGCCGACGCCGGGCCGTGGAACCGCGCCGGTCACGCGCTGTACTGCCACGACTGGCGGGTGGACCGGGTGGACGAGTGGACCGAGGGCATCGCCGCCCGGCTGCTCAGCGGGCCACCGGTGGCAGCCGACGAACCACGGGCCAGGGACGGCGCGTTGACCCGCGAGGAGTCGGACGCCGCGGTACGGGACGCGCTGCGCTGCTGGCTCGACCCGGACGGGTTGGCCGCCAGCCCGCTGCTGCGGTTGCGACTGCTCCAGAGCCAGCCGGAGGTGGACCGGGTGGCGGGCCTCGGGGAGCTGCTGAGCAAGGCCGTCGAGCGGCTGGAGCGCAACCCGCGGACCCGGCACCTGCACACGGTGCTGATCATGACGTTCCACTCCTCCGCCACTCAGGAGGCGGTGGCCCGGGGCCTGAACATGGCGTTCAGCACCTACCGCAGGCATCTGGCCCGCGGCATCGACGAGGTGCGCGAGCGGCTGTGGCAGTGGGAGATGCAGGGGCACGTACCGGACTGAGCCTGGCCGGTCGGGCCTGCGCTCGGCCTGGCCCGGCTTGCCTGGTCTGGCTCGACGCGCGGGCGCGTGCCGCCTGTCTGCCCGTGTCACGGCCAAGCATTCGGTCATGGGGTGTGCCCGGTTGGCTGGTTGGGGCGCCCGCCTGCTGCCCGGTTGTCGGGTGGGTACGGGGCTGTGCCAGCCGGGTGGCAGCCAGGTGCGGGGCGGTCCGCGTGCCGGAGCCGGCGGCCGTCGTGGGGTACGGGTGGCTGGGTGGGGCCGGGTTGGTGGCCCCCACGGCTGCGGCTCCCGGCGGTCGCCCTCGTGGCTGCGGCTCCCGGCGGCCGGTCGAACGGCCTGCCGCCGGGCCCCTGCCTGGGCCTGTGGGTTGGGTTGGTCGTGCGGGTTGGTCAGGCCCGTCGGGTGGTGCAGAGGGTGGGTTGCGGGTGGGGCGGGTGACTCAGATGTAACCCTCGCGCAGCGCGTGCGCGACCGCGTGGGCGCGGTTGCGCAGATGCAGCCGGCTGGTCAGCGCCTGCATGACGTTCTTGATGGTGCGCTCGGAGTACGAGAGTTTGTCGGCGATCTCCTTGGTGTCGAAGCCGTCGGCCACCAGGCGGAGCACGTCCACCTCGCGCGGCGAGAGCCCACTGGTGGGCACGACGGTTGCACCGGGGCCCACCCGGGAAAGGGTGCCCACTTGGTTGAGCAGCCGGCCCAGCAGGTCGGCCGGCAGGTCACCGTCACCGCGCGAGGCCGCAAGGACCGCCTTGAACAGCCGAGCTGCCGTCGCCTCCCGCCGCCACACGACGGCGCCGACGCCACAGGAGATGAGCTCCATCAGGTCGGGTTCGCGGAGGTGGTGCACGACCAGGACCGAGCGCGTCCCGTCGGTGCGCACCAGCTTGCGCAGTCTGGCCAGGGTGGTGTCGTCGAGGCTGTCGGCGACGAAGACGGCGACCGTGTCTGGTCTGGCGGCGTCCGGCTCGACGAGTTCGAGCGCCGGGTGCGGGGCGAGGTGGTGCACCACGCCGGCGCTGGAGATGGGGTCGGCGGCGTAGACCGCGACCTGGATGCGTTCCTCGGTCGGGGAGGGAGTGGCGACGAGTATTGAGCTGAGCACAGTGGTGGTCCCCCACATCATGCCCGGAGTGGTGCGGTCGGAAAGGCTGTCCGTCACCCTCCGGGCACGAGGCGGTGCGGACGGGTCTGCGTGCGGCGTACGGGTGCCGCCCAGGGTGTCGCCGATCGTCGGCGACGTCTCCGAGTGGGACGCGGTGTCGATCCGAGGGTGGCGGCCCCCGGTGGACTGCCTCCCGTACATCGCACACTGCCTGCGGCGCAGGCCGGCACGACCCGCAGTATGCACCGGCCCTGACTCCTCATTCTGGGCTGGACCGGTCCCAACCACCAGCTCAGGAACTGCTCAACAACTACTCATCGAAGGGCCGGTTGTGACCGAGCAGCCATCGGTCGCGCCCCCGCCGACCAGGCAGTTCGCACCCGGGCGGACAGCGGACAGCGGGCAGCGGACGGCGGGCAGCGGACGGGGGTGACGGGTGACGGTGCGGTACGGCACGGGGTTGGCCGAGGCAGCCGGGAAGGGCGGCAGGGGAGGCGCGGCGGTTGGGGTGGCCGGAGTGGGCGGGGGCGCGGTGGCCGGGATGGCCGGAGTAATCGGGACCCGCGGCGGGTGTGGGGTGGCTGGGGCGGTCGGGTTGGCGTGGCAGCCGAGGTGGCCGGAGCGGGCGGGAGGGGCGGTGGCCGGAGTGGCTGGGAGGCGCTGCAGCCGGGGTGGCCGGAGTGGTCGGGAGGTGCGGCGGGTGTGGAGTGGCGCGTCCGTCCCGCGGCCCGCGCTCGCCGGGGCCGCCGTGGCGATGGCCGCCGCACGGGGTAGGCGCTGACCGGAGCCCCGCCCGCGGCGGCGGTCGCCCTGTCCGCTCCCACATCCAAGTGGGCTGTCTCGTGGCGCAAGTTGACCCATCGGGGCGCGGGCGCACTTCCGAGCGGCACCGTGCCGCGCCCGGGCCCGCAGAACCCTCGGTGTCCACTTCTGGCAGGTTGCTGACACGCTTTTGCGGGCCCGCCTGCCCACATCCGCGCAGCTCGGTGTTAGGACCCCCACGCCCTGTGACGCATATCACAGGGCGGGCATGAGGGTGCCGTGGCCGTCTCCCCGCCTTGACCGACCCGGTGCGGGCGCCATGCGGAAGGCGACGGGAGGTCAAATCCTCGTAGCGGGCGGATATCAGCGCCCGTTCGGGCATGGCGGTGCGCGAATTTTCGGCCCACTGGAGGCCCTTGTTCTGGCGGGATCGGGATCGGCACAGTGCAATTGAACTCCGCCCGGCTTCCTCGGGTGAGACACCTTCTGCATGGACCCGTCCCGGCGCCACTGGGGCGGACGGGAATGTGAGTCACGACCGGGTTGGTCCGCGGCGTTCTAGCACTTCTCAGCAGCCCACGGGGGAACGGCCTTGGAACGCACCCTGCGCGGTGGCCCATCTCGCCACCGCGCCCACCCGACCCAGGTACACCTCAGCGAAGACCACCCATCGACCTTTGATGCAGGGGCAGTTGACGGCCCCTGTGCACCGCAGCGCCCGGGCGACCCCGTGCTGCCGGGCGGGGCTATGGTCGGTGGGCGCCGACGGTGTGCCGGCCGGATGCCGCCGCGCTCCAGCGGCCTGGCGGGCAGCGCGCACGGGGTGTGCGGCCCGCAGTCGGTGGCCGGGTTGGTGGCCGGGCGCGAGTCCGGCGGGGAAGCGCGGCGCCCGGCGCCCGCGCGGACGCGGGCCGACCCACGGGTGGCACACCCACGCGGATCGGTGTGCGAGGGGTGTCACCCGGGTCCTTCCCCCATCTTCTCTTCGCCGTACGGCCATGGGTGTGTGTTGTTCATGGTTGTACGGCCCTGGTGCCGGAGCGCGGCCGTGGGCCGTGCCCGGATCGAATGGAGGCGTCATGAAAGCGGACCTGAAGAAGTTTCGGCTGGTGGCCGTCACCCTGGCGGTCGCCGCCCTGGGGCTGGCCGGTCCGGTCGAGGCGCAGGCCGTCTCGGCCCGCGCGGACGGTGCGAGCAAGGCTGCCGCGATCGACTACGCAACATGGCAGAACGATGTGCGCAAGGTGATAGACCAGGCGCGGCCCGGTATCGAGCAGCGCATTGCGAACAGTGGTGGGCAGAAGCAGGCCATCGTGCTCGACATTGACAACACCTCACTGGAGACGCACTTCCAGCTCTTCCCGCCGACCCCGGCCGTGAAGCCCGTTCTTGATCTTGCCAAGTATGCCCATGACCGCGGTGTCGGGATCTTTTTCATCACCGCACGCCCGGATCTCCTTGACCAGGTGACACGTGGGAATCTTGTGCATGTCGGCTATCCCATCACCGGTCTGTACCAGCGGCCCATCGGTGATGTCTTCGACAGTCCGGCGGCATTCAAGACGGCGAAGCGGATTCAGATCGAGTCCGACGGCTACACCATCATTGCCAACATAGGGAACAGTGCGACCGACTTCGCGGGCGGGCATGCGGAGCGTGACGTGAAGCTGCCCGACTACGACGGCCAGCTCTCCTGAGCGCGGCGGGCGCCGGCGGCCCCGCAGCCGTGGCCGTCGGTGTCCGCCCTGGTCAGCAAGGTGTTTTGAAAGGTGGCACAGTGCCGAAGAGCGGACCCTACGGTTTCCCGCAGCCCTCGCTTACGGTAATTCGCAGGCCAGACCCTGCGGTTTCCCGTAACGCATTCCACTCAAGAAGTATTTGACTTTTAACGTATCGCGTGGGTATTGTCGCGGTAATGCTGACTGGAGTGCCTGGCGATTGTGGCGGCAATCGAAGGTTCGAGCACTCCCCATCGTCGTCAGTGCAGGGCAGAGAAGGCTAACACGGCCCTCGTGCAATGTGTCGGTCGTGCGACCGTTCGACCGAATCAATTTCTTACTGAAATCTTTGCGCCATGGGTTTGTGCGGGGCCATGACATTACCTCGGCAGCGAGAATGTTACGGCCGGATGAATGGTCAAGTTCTTAGGGGGAGCTGTGCCAAGTACCTCTGTCAATCGTCTATCCATCGCCATGGATTCCACCGGAGGCCCAAGCGCCATCCTTCCTGGCGCGCTCGGCCACGGTGACACGGCGTTACCGAAGGCCAATCGTCTCTCCAGCGGGGAACTGGAGCGCATGCTCCTCGAAGCGCGCAGGCTGGTCGAGTCGGCCGTCGACCGACACCGCACCGAAGAGTGGCTGTTGACCGCCCTGGAGCCGAACGAGGGCACCGGCGCAGTGGAGCGCACCATCGACTCGGCGGAACGCTCGCTGTCCGTGGTGCTCTCCGGGTGCAGCGACGAGGAGATCGCCTGGCTCATCCCGCGGCTCGGCCGTGCCGTCGGCCGGGGTGTCGACGTCCGGCTGCTGGCCTGGGTGGGACTCCTGGAGAACCGCTCCTTCGTGGACCGGCTGGACAAGTACGCGCCGCGGGTCGACGTACGACTGGTCAGGGAACCGCTCCAGGAGACGGTGCTCGCGGACGGCACGCTGAGCGTGGCCTGGTCGCGGCCCGGCCCCTCCTCGCGCGAGACCGTCGTGGTGCGCGCCCCGGCCGTGCTGCGCAACCTGCGGACCCTCTTCCAGGTCGCCTGGAAGGGCAGCCCCACCCTGGCCGACCACCGTCGGCTGAGCGACCACATGCGGGGGGCCGTGGCCCGCCGGATACTGTTGGCCCTCAGTTCGGGCCGTACGGACGAGGTCGCGGCGCGCGACCTGAGCATGTCGGTGCGCACCTACCGCAGGTACGTCGCCGAAATCACCCGTGAACTCGGCGCCAACTCCCGCTTCCAGGCCGGCGCCAGAGCCGTGGAACTCGGCCTGCTGCCGGCCACCGTCGACGGGGCCTGACCGGACGCGCCCCACCCTCCCGGCGTACGCCACTGACCACGTCGCACGCCACGCAAGCCACTGCCGGCAGCACCCGGGGACACCCGACAGCAAGCAACGACGACCACGTACGGCCCTGCCGACGGTGCCGCGCACCACGACCACGTACGACCTCTGCCGACGGCGCCGGGCACCACGACCGGGTGCGGCGGCTGGCTACGACACCGCGTACGAGACCGCCTACGAGACCACGTACGACGCCACGCACAACGCCACGTACGACGGCGACGGCCGCTGACCACGGACGATCGCTGCGGGCGCTGACCACGGACGCGGCGCGGAGCGGGTAGACGCGGTGCACGGTGGCGGGCGCCGGTCGGGCGACCGCGGCCCCGCCGCCGCGGCGACCAGCCACAGCACACCGGCCCGGAGCCCACAGAGGTGAGCACACAGCCATGAGCCGGCGGCCGTAACCCACGAGCAATCAACCCGTAGCGGCAACCCACAGCAACCGTCACAGCACAACCATTGCGCGACCACAGCACAACCACTGCAACCCCCGTACGGACGGCAGCAGCGGCCAGCCACCGAGAGAGGTGGGCGCCTGCCGTCGCCCGGGCCCGGTGCCCCGCGTGCGAGCGCCCCGGGACCGACCGCCACCCCCCACTCCTTGTCTCACCCACCGCCCCTCTGTGAGGAATGACTTCCGGTGAACAGTGTGATGATCGAAGCCGTCGACGTCGGCCGGTCCTTCGGCGGCACCCAGGCCCTCGACGGCGTCAGCTTCCGCATCGGCCAGGGCGAAGTGCTCTGTCTGCTCGGCCACAACGGGGCGGGCAAGAGCACCCTGGTGAGCATCCTGGCCACCGCCCTGCTGCCCACCCGCGGCACCGCCCGGGTGGCCGGCTACGACGTGGTGCGCGAGGCGGGCGAGGTGCGTCGCCGCATCGGCCTGACCGGCCAGTTCGCGGCCGTGGACGAGAGCCTGACCGGCCGGGACAACCTGATCCTGGTGGCCCGGCTGCTCGGCGCCGGCCGCCAGCAAGCCCGGGCCAGGGCACAGGAGTTGCTGACCGCGTTCGCCCTGACGGACGCGGCCGACCGGGCCGCCGCCACCTACTCCGGCGGCATGCGCCGCCGACTCGACCTCGCCAGCAGCTTCGTGGGCCACCCCAGGGTGCTCTTCCTGGACGAGCCCACCACCGGGCTCGACCCGGTCAGCCGCAGCGGACTGTGGGACCAAGTCCGTGCCGCGGTGACCACCGGCACCACCGTGCTGTTGACCACCCAGTACCTCGAAGAGGCGGAACAACTCGCCGACCGCGTCATCGTGTTGGGCCACGGCAAGACCATCGCCGACGGCTCGGTGTCCGAGCTCAAGGCGCAACTCGGCGTCAGCACCGTACGCGCCACCCTGGCCGACCCGGCCGCCACGCCGCGGGCGAACGAGGCGCTGCGCAGGGCCGGACTGGAACCGCAGTCGGGCGAGCCCGCCGGGACCGTCGGCGTGCCGGTGCCCGAGTCGACGGCGCTGGCAGCCGTCGTGCGGGCGCTGGACGACGTGGGTGTGGCGATCACCGGCATCACCCTGTCCGAACCCACCCTGGACGACGTCTACATGGCGCTCGCCGAAGAACTGAGCGGCTCCCCGGGCCCCACCGGCGCCCCCGTGGCCTGAACGGGCCACACCCGACACCGACACTCACCCCCGCACCGGCCTCAGCCACGCCCGCCCGGGGCACACCCACACCCACGTTCGCACACACCCAGCGCGCACCCACCCGCGCCGCCCGCGCACGCACCACCGCGCCCACGGGCCGTGCCCCCGCGCGCACCGACGACGCTCAGACACCAGCGAGCCCCACGACACCAGCGCGCCACCGTCGGGGCAGGCCACCCGGCGCCCGGGTCGGGTCAGCCGCACCGGCCGCCGCGCACCGCACCGCTGACCACGATCGACACGGCGAAGCCCAGAAGGAGCCGAAGGGCATGAGAGACGACATAGCGAACCTGGCGTTCACCACGATTCCGCGCTGGAGCGCCCCAGGCGGCGCCGCGCCCCGCGCCGCGACCGGTACCGCTGCGGGCCCAGGGGCCCACGGCGTACGGCTGCACGCGGAGCTGACCGAGGAGTTGGAGCGCACCGCCCGCCGCCTCCGTACGGACCTGCCCGCCCTGCTGCGCGCCGCCCACGCCCGGGTGCTGGCCAGTCTCGCCGCCGAACGGCAGTTGCTCATCGGCCAGCTCTCGCCGGGCGCGCCGGACCGCCCCGAACTCCTTGAGCTGTACGTCGCCGACTCACCCTGGAACGAGCTGGTGGCGCACGCCGCCGCTGCCCGCGGCTTCGCCCGGCCGGCCGGGGCGCACCCGGAGGCGGTGCTCGACCTGTCCGGGGTGGAGTGGGGCGAGGACGCGCCGCAGGGCCGGCCGGCCCCCGCCCCCCGGCTCGACGGCGCGCTGTTGTGCGTGTCCTGGACGCGCGACGAAGCGGGGCTCGCGCTGCGCGTGCTCTACGACCGTGGCGCCTTCGACGGCGCGTACGCCGGTCGCGTGGTCGGCTACCACCTGTCCGCGCTGCGTCTGCTGGCCGCCGATCCGACCGCAGAGCACCATCGGCAGAGCCTGCTCTCGGACGCGGAGCTCAAGCAGCAGCTCGACCAACTCGCCGGACCCAGCGTGGAGTTGCCGGACCGTAGCTTCATCGAGCTGTTCGAGGAGCGGGCGCGCAGCACTCCCGATGCCCCCGCCGTCGTGCACCGCGCCACCCGGTGGACCTACCGGGAGCTCGACGAGCGCTCGCACCGGATCTCCCGCGCCCTGGTCGCGGCCGGCGTCCGCACCGAAGACGTGGTCGCCGTCGTCATGGACCGCAACCCGGACTGGATCGCCGCCGCCCTCGGCGTGTTCAAGGCCGGCGGCGTCTACCTGCCGGTGCGCCCCGACTTCCCGGCCGCCCGCGTCGCCACCCAACTGGAGCGCAGCGACTGCCACTTCGTGCTCACCGAGCCGGACAGCGAGGAACTGGTACGGGCGGCCTCCGCGGCGCTGACCACCGCCCCGAGCACGCTGTCCGTGCCGGCGATCGAGGCCGCCGGTGGCCCCGCCGAACCGCTGGCGCTGCCCGTCACCTTCGACCAGGCCGCGTACATCTACTTCACCTCCGGCTCGACCGGCACGCCCAAGGGCGCGCTGTGCGAGCACGGAGGGTTGCTCAACCACCTCTACGCCAAGATCGACGACACCGGTCTGGCGGCCGGGGCAGGGGAGGTCGTCACCCAGATCGCCTCCCAGTGCTTCGACATCTCGCTGTGGCAGTTCGCCGCCCCGCTGCTGGTCGGCGGCGCCGTGCAGATCGTGGACACGGCGACCCAACTCGACGTGACCGCCTTCGTGGACGAGCTGGTCGCCGGCGGCGTCACAGTGGCCCAGGTGGTCCCCTCCTACCTGGACGTCCTCCTGACCCACCTGGAGGCGCACCCGCGTCCGCTCGGCGCGCTGCGGGTGGTGTCGGTGACCGGCGAGGCGCTGAAGCTGGAGCTCGTCCAGCGCTGGTTCGCGGCCTACCCGGACATCAAGCTCGTCAACGCGTACGGATTGACCGAGGTGAGTGACGACACCCTGCACGAGGTGCTGGACCGGGTGCCGGAACGGGACTTCGTCAGCGTCGGCAGGCCGCTGCGGAACGTGCACACGTACGTGCTGGACGAGAACCTGCTGCCGGCCCCGCTCGGTTCGCCGGGTGAACTCGCGTTCGCTGGCGTGTGTGTGGGGCGCGGGTACGTCAACGACGAGGAGCGCACCCGGCAGGCGTTCGTGGCCGACCCGTTCCGGCCGGACACCCGGATGTACCGGACCGGCGACTTCGGCCGCTGGCTGCCCGAGGGGCGGATCGAGTTCTTGGGCCGCCGCGACGAGCAGGTGAAGATCCGCGGCTACCGGGTGGAGATCGGCGAGATCGAGAACAGGCTGCTCGGGGTCGCGGGTGTGCGGGAGGCGGCCGTCGTCATCGACGGCGGCGCCCGCCAACAGCGCAACCTGGTCGCCTGCTACGCGGGTGACGCGGAGCTGACCGCCGACGGGCTGCGCACCGCGCTCGCCGCCGCACTGCCCGACTACATGGTGCCGGCCGCCTTCCACCGGCTGGAGCGGCTGCCGCTGACCGAGAACGGGAAGGTCGACAAGAAGGCGCTGACCAAGCTGGCCGCGGCGGTCATCGCCGAGGCCGGCCCCTCGGACGCGCCGCACACCCCGGCCGAGCGCCGGCTCGCGGCCCTGTGGGCCGACGTCCTCGACCTGCCGCAGGAACGCATCGGCAGGCACGACGACTTCTTCGCCTTGGGTGGCACGTCGCTGGCCGGCGTCCGGCTGCTCATCGCCCTGGACCGGGCGCTCGGCCTGAAGGACCTGGCCGACCGGCCGACGCTGGCCGACTTCGCGGCAGCACTCGAAGCGACCGGCCACCCGGCCACCACCCGGCCCAGGGGGGACCGCGCCGCCGACCCGCTGGCCGAGGTGGAGGTGGCGGAGCCCGAGAGCGCGTAACCCTGCCGGCTCCGACGCACCGCCGGGGGAGTGGGGCGAGACCGCGCCCCCGGCGGTGCGCTCGGGGCGGCTCCCTCACCGGCTACCCACCTGACACGAGAAGGGGCGCACCCGAACGAGCGGGTGCGCCCCTGTGCGCGTGGCGGGTCTGCGGCGGTACGGATGCGGGTGTGGGTGCGGGTTTGGAGTGGGTCCGGGCCCATCGTACGGAACGTGGCTAAGTGTTCACTGGGCGAACGAGCCGCCGAGGCCCACGATGATCTCGCGCTCTCCCCGGTAGGGCTCCCGGCTGTGCGCCACCCGTACGTTGTCCACCACCAGCAGATCGCCGCGCTGCCAGGGTTCGCGAACGGTGTGGCGCTCGTACACCTCGTTGATGAGGTCCACGGTCGCCGGCTCCAGCGCGGTGCCGTCGCCGTACCGGGTGTCGAACGGCAGCGCGTCGGGTCCGAACTCGCTGATGAGGAACTCGCGCACGTCGGGAGCGAGCGTCCAGCCGTTGAGGAACGCGATCTGGTTGAACCAGCAGCGCTCGCCGGTGTCGGGGTGGCGCACCACCGCCGGGCACTGCTGGGTCGTGTGCAGCCCGCCGTCCTCGCTCCACCGCGTGGCGATGCCGCGCGCCACGCAGTACTCCTCCACCTGCGCCCGCTCGGCCACCCCGAAGGCGTCCTGCCAACTGAGCCCGACGAAGGGGTTGTAGTGCCGCTGCAACTGCCAGCCGACCCGCTCGAAGCGGGCGACGAGTTCGGCCGGCAGGTCCGCCAGTACGGCCCGGGCATCGGCCAGCGCGGTCACCCCACCGCGGCGGGGCGGCGTGCAACAGGCGAAGGCCAGCACCCGGGGCGCCTCGGCCGCGTAGCTCAGCTCGTGGTGCATGCACATGGGTTGGTCGGCGGGCCACTGGGAGGAGGAGTAGACGCCCGGCGCGTACTGCTCCCGCGGCGCGAACCCCTCGCGTTCGACCAACCCGGTGCCGATGACCTCGCGTACGGCGGCGACCGCCGACCCGCGGTCCGCCAGCGGCAGCCCGCGGACGAGCACCGCGCCGTGCTCCGCCACCAGGGCGTCGATCTCCGCGCGGTGTCCCGCGACCCAGGCCGCGGCGTCCTCGGGCGCATCGGTTGCGGCGTCCAGGCGGGCCAGGGTGTGGGGTTGCAAGTCGACCATGGGTGTCTCCGTTTCGCGTCGTTGAGGTGGCAGGCAGGCAGGCAGACAGGCAGCCGGGCGAGGCCGGGCCGGGGCAGGCAGGGCGGGGGCCGGTCCTGACGGCGGTCCCGTGGGCGTCGGTCCTCCTCCGGTACTCACCCACCAGCGCCCACCAGCACTCAACCCACCACCACCCACGAACAACCCCGCGGCTGCGACTGCCCGCCCGGGGCGACTAGCGCGCGGGGCGTTGGAACGCCCAGACCGCCAGCGTCGAGCCACACAGCGCGACCAGCGCACTGGTGCCGAGCGCCGACCACACCTGGGCCCCCAGCGGCTGGTCGAGCGTGAGCGCACGGGCCGCGTCCATCGCGTACGTGAGCGGGTTGACCGTGGCCAGCACCTGGAGCCAGCCCGGCAGCCGCTCCACCGGGACGAAGGCGCTGGAGGCGAACATCAGCGGGAAGGTGATCAGATAGCTGGCGCTCTGCATCGCCTCGGCGCTGCGCAGCCAGGCCGCGAGCGCCAGGAAGATCCACATCATGGCCCAGACGACCACACAGGTCAGCAGCAGCGCCGCGAACATGCCGAGCAGGCCGCCGTCCGGGTCGGTGTCCAGGAACAGGTTCGCGACCACCAGCAGGATCACCAGTTGTACGGCGGTGCGCAGCAGGTCGGCCAGGCTACGGGCGAACAACAGGAGCGGGGCCTGGATCGGCAGCGTGCGCAGCCGGGACACCACCCCGTTGTCCATGTCGCGCACCAGCCCGATGCCCGAGGCGATGGCCGGCCCGATGCCGGTGGTCACCAGCAGCGCCGGCAACAGGTAGTCGAGATAGGCCACCCCCTCGGGCAACTGCCTGCGGTTGACGATGCTCCCGAACACCTCGCTGAACAGCAGCAGGATGAAGACGGGTTGCAACAGGCTGAGGAACAAAGCCCTGCGGTGCGCGAAGTGGGCCCGTACGGAACGGCCGGTGAGGATCAGCAACTGGGTCGCGGGGCTGCTGCCCTGCCAGGGCTGCACGGGGCGGTCGACGTCGGCTAGCGGTGCTGCGCTGGTCATGAATTCCTCCGATTCACGGGCCCGGCGCGGGTCTTCGCGCATCGGTGCCCCGGCCGTCAGATGCCGGCCAGACGAATCCACGACGCCTGGCCCATTTCCTTGGGTCGCCGGTCGGAATGAATTCGGGAAAAGGTTTTGGCAAGCAGATCTCGTGCGCGACGTGACCGCAGTCGACGGGGCCGGCGCGCGACCTCGGGGAAATGTGGGGAAGTGCTGAGCGATAAAGGTGGCCGGGCTTCGATGCTACTGCCGGAGCGCTGCCACAGCGGCGTATCCGATGACCGCTACTGGACGGTCCGCCCTGGAACTATCGGGCTGTATGGGCGGTTTGGCCTCAATGTCGTGGTGTGGTTTGGGGGTCAGTGCAATTTGCTGTCAGTCGCTTCCCTGCCCGCTCGGGCCCCGGTACAAAAAACCAGAGCGCCTTCTCGACAGGCGCCATCAATTCGTGATCACGAAGGGCAGGCCCCGGTTATGACGGGAATAGTCACCGCCCCCAGCGTCAGCGCACTGATCCGCAGCCACGCAGAAAGCAAGCCAGCGAAGAACGCTGCGGCATTCGTCACCGACCCGGGACGCGAGGACGGCACGCAGTGGCTGACCCGCGGTGAACTCGACCGCCGGGCCAGGGCCATCGCGCTGCGGCTGGCGGCCCACACCGCGCCCGGCGACCGGGCCCTGCTCCTCTACCCGGCCGGGCTCACCTTCCTGACCGCCTTCTTCGGCTGTCTGTACGCGGGCGTGGTCGCCGTGCCCTCCTCGCTGCCCGGCCGCTACCACCACGAGCGGCACCGGGTCGGCCGCATCGCCGCCGACGCGGGCATCGCCACCGTCCTCACCGACGCCGCGACCGAGCCCGACATCCGGGCATGGACCATCGAGGCGGACCTGACCGACCTGCCCCTGCTGGTCACCGACGACGGCGCCGACCCGGACCCGGCCGCGTGGACCATGCCGCCGACCGACCACGAAACCCTCGCCGTCCTCCAGTACACCTCCGGGTCAACGGGCGACCCCAAGGGCGTCATGATCAGCCACGGCAACATCCTTCACAACAGCGCCCACCTGGTGCACCGGCTCGAACTGGACGAGGACGCCCCGGTCGGCGGCTGGATACCGCACTTCCACGACATGGGCCTGATGGGCTCCATCCTCCCGCCGCTGCTGGTCGGCTCGGCCACCGTCCTGATGAGCCCCAGCACCTTCCTCAAACGCCCCCACCTGTGGCTGCACATGATCGACCGGTTCGACCTGCGCGCATCGGCCGCCCCCGACTTCGCGTACGACCTGTGCAGCCGGCGCGTCACCGAGGCCCAGAGCCAGGGCCTGGACCTGTCCCGCTGGCGGCACGCCATCGACGGCTCGGAGCCCGTACGCGCCGCCGTACTCGACCGCTTCCACCGCCGCTTCGCCGACCACGGGCTGCGCGCCGACGCCCCCACCCCCTGCTACGGCATGGCCGAGACCACCCTGTTCGTCTCCGGCGCCGTCGGCGCCGCACCCCGGGTGGCACAGGTGGCCGCCGACCAACTCGCCCGCCACACCTTCCGCCCCGCACGGCCCGGCGAACCCCACCGCACCCTGGTGAGCTGCGGCCCGCCCACCGGCGCCGACCTGCGCATCGTCGACCCGCACGACCACCAGGTGCTCCCCGACGGAGGCGTGGGGGAGATCTGGGTGCGCGGCCCCGTCGTCGGCCACGGCTACTGGAACCGGGAGGCGACCAACCCGGCCGAGTTCCACGCCACGACCGCCGACGGCGACGGCGGCTACCTGCGCACCGGCGACCTCGGCACCCTCTTCGACGGCGAGCTCTACATCACCGGCCGCCTCAAGGACGTCCTCATCCTCCGCGGACGCAACCTCTACCCCGGCGACATCGAGGACGAGCTGCGCACCCAGTTCCCCGCCCTCGCCGGCCTGGTCGGCGCCTGCTTCACGGTGCCCGCCGACGAACCCGACGGCGTGGACGCACTCGTCGTCACCCACGAGGTGCGCGGCGTCCGCGAAGTGGAGCAACTTGCCGAACTCGCCGCGGAGATGCGGCTGATGGTCGCCCGCGAGTTCGGCGCCCCCGTCGGTGGCCTGCTGCTGCTACGGCCGGGCAGCGTGCGCCGGACCACCAGCGGCAAGGTGCAGCGCTCCGCAATGCGCGAACTCTTCCGCACCGGAGCGCTGGAACCCAGCTTCGCCGACTACCCCGAGGCCCGGCTGCGCCCCGCGCTCCCGGCCACCGCAAGCCGGGGGGCCGCCTGATGACCACCGCCCCGCCCCGACCCGGCCAAGGTGCCGCACCCGCCGTCGACCGACTCACCGCACTCCTCGACGGCCTCACCGCAGACGAGCAACCCTACGCGCCACACCGGCTCGCCGAACTCGACCTGGCCGGCGCCTTTCCCGCGGCACCCTGCCACGTGCTGGACGTGTTCGGGCTGCGCCAGTACTACGTCCCCGCCGAACACGGCGGCGCACTGGACGACTTCACCGTCGTCATGCGCCTGCTGCGCGCCGTCTCCCGACACGACCTGACGGTCGCCGCCTCGCACGGCAAGACCTACCTCGGCGCCGTGCCCACCTGGATCGGCGGAACCCCGGAGGCCGCCCGCAGCCTGGGGCGCCGGGTGCTCGCCGGCCAACTCGTCTCCTGCGCACTGACCGAACGCGAGCACGGCAGCGACCTGCTCGGCGGCGAGGTGGTCGCCACCCGCACTCCGTCCGGCGGCTGGCGGCTGACCGGCGAGAAGTGGCTGATCAACAGCGCCACGCGGGCCGACCTGGTCACCGTCCTGGCCCGTACGGACCCCGCCGGTGGCCCGCGCGGCTTCAGCCTCTTCCTCGTCGACAAGGCACGACTGGCCCCGGACGCCTACGCCTGCCTGCCCAAGGTCGCCACCTACGGCATCCGCGGCGCCGACATCAGCGGCATCAGCTTCGACGGCACACCACTGCCGGGCGAGGCGCTGATCGGTGAGGTGGGCCAGGGCATCGAAACCATCGTCAAGGCCCTGCACCTGACCCGCACCGGCTGCGCCGCCATGTCACTGGGTGCCGGCGACCAGGCCCTGCGGCTGGCCGCGACCTTCGCCACCCGCCCGTCCGACGCCGGCCGGCAGCTCTTTGAACTCCCGGAGATACGCAGGGAGTTCGGCAGGGCCGCGGCCGAACTCCTACTCGCCGACGCCACCACCCTGGTCGCCATGCGCTCCGTCCACGCCCTGACCCACGAGATGAGCGTCGTCTCGGCCGTCGCCAAGGGGTACGTACCCACCCAGGTCGACGGCATCATCGCCCGCCTGCTGCACCTGCTCAGCCCGTACGGCCTGCTCGGCCCCGACGACCCGCACGGCCGCTTCGCCAAGCTGGAGCGCGACCACCGCATCATCGGCATCTTCGACGGCAGCAGCCTGGTCAACCGCAACGCCCTGATCGAGCAGTTCCCGCGGATCGCCCGCGGCTACCGCAAGGGTCGTTGGGACGCGGCCGGCCTGGCCGAGGCCACCTGCATCGACCTCCCCTTGCGGCCCTTCAGTGGCGACGAACTGAACCTCGTCTCACCCACCGGCTCGTCACTGGTCGCCAGCCTGCCGGTGGCCGTGGCCGACCTGCGCGAACGGGCCGCCGACGGCCGAGCATCGACCCGCCTGGCCGACCTGGCCGGACGGCTGCTCGCGGCCACCGACCGGCTGCACGCGGAACTCGCCGAGGTCAGGTTCCCACCCAGGGCCGTCCCCGACACGGCCTTCGCACTCGCCGAACGCTTCGAGCTCACCTTCGCCGCCACCGCCGCCCTGCACCTGTGGCTGAACGCCAGGGCCCCCCACACACCCAGCCATGCCGCGCCCACCCACGACACACCCACCCGGCACCTGCCCACCCAAGCCGCGCCCGCCGACGGTACGACTCCGCAGGTCACCGGCGTAGGCCCGGAGCCGGACGCCGAAACCTGGCTGCACGGCTGCCTGCTCGCCGCCCTCATCGACCTCGGCGAACCGGTCGAACAGGCCGAGCACACCATCTTCGACACCCTCGCCGACGCCACCGTGCGGCGCGCCCCCGAAGGCTGGCCCACCCTCATCGACCACCTGGCGCCCGCCCACCCCAGGGAGGCGACCACCGCATGAACCCGGCCCGAACCACCGACGCCACTCCCGCGCCCACACCGACCGGCACCGCGCCCATACCCACCCCGGCCGTCCGGGCGCGCACCGATCACCCCGATCACCTCGACCCCGCCACGGCCCTGGAACACCACCTGGGTGACCCGTACGACGACACCAACCCGTACGGCTTCCGGGCCCTGGTCGCCGCGCGGGAGGCGGGCCGGCCACTGACCGGTGAGCCCTTCGCCCACCACGTGCCGCACGCGCAGGACCGGGCCGCGCTGCCCGCACTGCGCGCCCTCTACCGCAGGTCACCCGGGCTGGCCGGGGCCGCGGCCGACCAGGCGCGGGCCACCGCGGCCCTGCGCAGCGGCGCGGCCGTCGGCACCCTGGACTCCGGGCTCCGACTCACCCTGCGCCACCTGCGGGCCCGCGCACTGTACGGGGCGCCCGCCGTGGACATCCCGCAACTCCGCGCCGTACTCGCCGGCGCCTTCGCCGACCTCCTGCTGTGCGACGCCCTCACCACCCCGGCCGCGGACGGCGACGACCCGGACACCGCACGGTCCCGGGCCGTCCAGGCCCTGGTGTCACGCGCACTCCAAGGCGCCATGGACCGCCTCTCGATGCTCCTCGGCTCCCGCTTCTACCTCAGGGAAGGCGCTCACGCCGGGTTCCCCCTGCTGCTGCGCGAACTGCAACACGAACTCTTCGCCGCCCGCAGCCACCAGCCGAGTACCGAAGACCGGCACCCCGCCCCGCCGCCCACCCTCAGCGCGGCCGAACCCCTCACCAGTGCGCAGACCACCGACTTGTGCGATCCCGCCTGGCTGGCCGCCGCGCCCGCCCGCGCCCTGACCACCGACGTACGCCGCCTCACCCAACCGACGGGCGCGGTCCAAGCCCAGTTGTACGCGGACCTCGTACGCCGCTACGAGACCGGCCACTCCTTCGACCTGGCCGACCGCCCCGTACCCGACCGCCCGCACCGCGCCCACTGACCCACCCGCCGAAGGACATCCATCGAAGGAGAGTCCCACCGTGTTGGAACCCACCATCGACACCCACAGCGCCGACAGCCTCCGCACCTGGCTGATCGAAAGCGTCGCCACCCACCTCCAGCGCCCCGCCGAGACCATCGACACCACGGCCAGGCTGTCCGACTACGGACTGGACTCGCTCTATGTGCTGGCCGTCGCCGGAGAGTTGGAGGACCACCTCGACGTCTCCCTCGACCCCACCCTGATGTGGGACAACCCGACGATAGACGGCCTCAGCGAGGCACTGGCCAAGGAACTCGCCACCCTCGCCTGACCCGGCACCGCCTCCGGACGGCCGCGCCCGTAGCCCGCCACCCCGCACGACCGAGAGGACCGCCCCGCCATGTCCGACGCAGCTCCCATGCTCCGTCCGGTGTCCGCCGCCCAACTGGGCATCTGGGTCGCCCAGCAGCTCCAGCCGGACAGCCCGCTGTACAACTGCGGCTCCTACCTGGAGATCGCCGGCCCGATCGACGCGGAACTCCTCGCGGAGGCGGTACGGCGGGCCGTCGCGGAGACCGAGGCGCTGCGGTCCTCCTTCACCGAGGCCGGCGACGACCCCGACGGCGAGCCGGGGGCGGCGGCCCGCGCCGCGGGCGCGTATACACAACAGACGCGGCCGCCGCTACTCCGTGTGTAGATCTCGGTGGTCGCCGGATGATTAAAAAAAAAAGGGGGGGGGGGGGGGGGGGGGGGGGGG
>NZ_JBEHZD010000600.1:0-4373 GCF_040240285.1 Streptomyces sp. HSW2009
GACTGGTGCAGTCGGCGGCGCGCGCGCCGGCGGGGCAGGCGGGCCGCCACGACGGCCCGCAGTGCGGCGGGGTGATGGCGCCGGGGGGGGGGGGGGCGGGGGCGGGGGCCCGGGCGCCGGGGGGGGGGGGGGCCCGCCCCCCCCCCCCCCCGCGCCGGGCCGGCGGGGGGGGGGCGGGGTTTTTTTTTTAACCCCCCCGCCCCCGGGCGGGGCGGGCCGCGGCCCGGCGGCGCGGGCGCGGCCGGTACGAGGTAGCCGACCAGGTGCGCGGCCCCGGTCGTCGGGTCGGTGTGGGCGATCACGGCGCTGTGCGCCACGGCCGGGTGGGCGTCGATGGCCGCCTGGATCTCGCCGGGCTCGATGCGCAGCCCGCGCAGCTTGATCTGGTCGTCGGCCCGACCCAGGTGCTCCAGGGTGCCGTCGCGCCGCCAGCGGGCGAGGTCGCCGGTGCGGTAGAGGCGCGAGCCCGGGGGCCCGTACGGGTCGGCGGTGAAGCGCTCGGCGGTGAGCGCGGCCCGGCCGAGGTAGCCGAGCGCGAGTTGGGCGCCGGCCAGGTACAGCTCGCCGGGCACCCCGGGCGGCACCGGGCGCAGCGTGGCGTCGAGCACCAGGGTGCGGGTGTTCCACACCGGCCGGCCGATCGGCACCCGGACCGCGGTGGCGTCGGCGGGCCCGGTGTGCCAGCCGGTGACGTCCACGGCGGCCTCGGTCGGCCCGTACAGGTTGTGCAGTTCGGCCTGCGGGGCCAGCCGCTGCCCGCCGGCGACGGCGGCCGGCGGCAGGCCCTCGCCGCTGGCGAAGACGCGGCGCAGACTGGTGCAGTCGGCGGCGCTCGCGCCGGCGGTGAAGGCGGCCAGCATCGAGGGCACGAAGTGCGCGGTGGTGATCGCCCGGTTGCGGATGAGGGCGGCGACGGCGGCCGGGTCGCGGTGGTCGTCGGGGCCCGCGACCACCAGCGTGGCGCCGGCGAGCAGCGGCCAGAACAGCTCCCACACCGACACGTCGAAGCTGGCCGGGGTCTTGTGCAGCACCCGGTCGGTGGCGTCGAGCGGGTAGCGGTCCTGCATCCAGCGCAGCCGGTTGGCGATCGCCTCGTGGGTGACCTGGACGCCCTTGGGCCGCCCGGTGGAGCCCGAGGTGTAGATGACGTACGCCGGGTCCTGCGGCAGCGGTGCGGTGGGCCGGCGACGGGGGTGGTTCGCGGGCGCGGGGTCCGTGGCCGACGGGCTCGCGGGCGACGGGCCCGCGGGGGTGGCGGCCAGCGAGATCGTCAGCAGGGGGAGGTCCGCCCCGTCACGGGCCGCGCCGACGGCGACCCGCCAGCCGTCGCCAGCGCCGAGGCCGGGGCCGGGGCCGTCGCCGAGCACACTGGCCGTACTGGCCGAGCCGAGCATGTCGGGCGTACCGGCCGAGCCAGACGTGCCGGGCGTGCCACGCGTACCGGCCGTGTTGCGCGGACCGGCCCCACCGGACGTGTCGACGGACGCGCCAGGCGTACTGGCTCCGCTCCCCACTCCCGGGAACCACTGATCGGCCAGCTCCCGCGTGGTGACCAGGGCCGTGGCACCTGCGTCCACCAGTAGGGCGGCGATCCGCTCGCGCGGCAGCTCCGGGTCGACGGGCAGATAGCCCGCACCGGTGCGCTGCACGGCGTGCAGGGCCACCACCAGGGCGGCCGAACGGGGCAGCGCGACGGCCACCACATCGCCCCGCCCGGCACCGGCGCTGCGGCCGGTGGGGGCGCCGTTCGCGGTGGCGGAGCCGGGGCCAGCGGCGGAGTGCCGCGTACGGTTCGGGCGCTGCCGGTGCGTACGGTTCGGGCGGTGTGTCACGGCGGGGTGGCTCCTGACGGGAGGGCGGGCGAGCGGGGCGAACGGTGCGGTCGGTGCGGTAAGTGCTGGTGGCGCGGGGCGCGGCGGACGCGGCTCCGGGCTGCCGTAGCGGCGGGGAGGGGCGGCAGGACGCCAGCTCATCAGTCTACGTCCCACAACCGACGCCGGCCGCCCCAGCCGGCCGTGCCCCGCCTGGGATGCCCGGGCCCGCGCTCGTACGCCCCTTCCGCCGACGCCCCCGTACGACCTTTCGTCGACGGCCGCGCCCCGCGCCCCGTACGGCCTCCCGACCACAACCGCCCCGGGGGGCCGGGGCCTGCACCGTACGGTTTCCCGACCACAACCGCCCCGGGAGGCCGGGGCCCCGCACCGTACGCCCCTCCGGCTGCAACCGCCCCGGGGACCGGACCCCGGCCCGTACCGGCAGCCCGGCCCCACCCCTCCCGTACGCCCCACCCCGCGCGCGTGCCCGGACCCGAACCCCGCCCCGCGCGCGTGCCCGGACCCCACACCGGCACAGGTGCCCCCCGCTCCCCCAGCAACGCCAAAGGCCCGCCACCGCGGTGACGGGCCTCCGGGGCTTCGTGAGTCGCCGGCGGGCCGGGGCTCGGCGGCCCGCGGGCCTGCGCGTGCCGCCCCCGCCGCCGCCCACCGGCATGCCGCGCCGCGCGCTGCTACTTCCCGCTTCCCGCCTTCTCCCGCTTCGTGGGGCGGGTGACCGGGCCGCGGCGGACGGCGCCGGGGGCGTGCCATTCGGCGCGCTTGCGGGCGCGGAGTTTAGCCGCTTCGGAGGAGTCGAGTTGCCAGGGCACCGAGGTGACCATGACGCCGGGGGTGAACAGCAGGCGGCCCTTGAGGCGCAGGGCGCTCTGGTTGTGCAGCAACTGCTCGTACCAGTGGCCCACCACGTACTCGGGGATGAAGACGCTGATCACCTCGCGCGGGCTCTCCCGGCGCAGGCTCTTCACGTAGTCGATGACCGGGCGGGTGATCTCGCGGTAGGGCGAGTCGAGGATCTTCAGCGGTACGTCGATGCCGCGCTCGCTCCACTCCGCCTTGAGCGCCTTGGTCTCGGCCGGGTCCACGCTGATGCTGATCGCTTCGAGCCGGTCGGTGCGCATCAGCTTGGCGTAGGCCAGGGCGCGCAGGGTCGGCTTGTGGACCTTGGAGACCAGCACGATGGCGTGCACCCGGGAGGGGCGGACCGAGTCCTCGGGCTCCTCGTCGGAGGCGAGTTCCTCGGCGACCCGGTCGTAGTGGCGGCGGATCGCGCTCATCGTCACGTAGAAGATGACCATGCCGAGGAGGGCGACCCAGGCGCCGTGGGTGAACTTGGTCACCAGGACGACGACCAGGACCAGGCCGGTGAAGGAGGCGCCGAAGGCGTTGATCGCCCGGGAGCGGATCATGTGGCGGCGCTTGGCCGGGTCCTTCTCGGTGCGCAGGTGGCGGTTCCAGTGCCGCACCATGCCGATCTGGCTGAGCGTGAAGGAGACGAAGACGCCGACGATGTAGAGCTGGATGAGCTTGGTGGAGTCGGCGCCGTAGACGTAGACAAGTATGGCCGCCGCGAGGGCCAGCAGCAGGATGCCGTTGGAGAAGGCGAGCCGGTCGCCGCGGGTGTGGAGTTGGCGCGGCAGGTAGCGGTCCTGGGCCAGGATCGAGCCGAGCAGCGGGAAGCCGTTGTACGCGGTGTTGGCGGCCAGGAACAGCACCAGGGCGGTGGCCGCGGCGAGCACCACGAACAGGAACGATCCATCGCCGAAGACCGCCGCGGCGACCTGCGAGATGACCGGGTCCTGGGTGAAGTCCGCACCGACCGGCACCCCGTCGTGCAGCAGGTCCTTGGCCGGGTTCTCGGCCATCTTCACGTCGGTGGCCATGGCCAGGCCGATGATCCCGCAGAACATGGTGACGGCGAAGGTGCCCATCATCAGCAGCGTGGTGGCCGCGTTCTTGCTCTTGGGCTTGCGGAAGGCGGGCACGCCGTTGCTGATGGCCTCCACGCCGGTGAGCGCGGCGCAGCCGGAGGAGAAGGCCCGCAGCAGCAGGAAGACCAGGGCGAAGCCGGCCAGGCCGGTCTTCTCGGCGTGGATCTCGTAGTCGGAGGTGGGCGCGTGCATGTCGTCGCCGAGCACCAGGCCGCGGAAGGCGCCCCAGGCGATCAGCAGGAAGACACCCACGACGAACACGTAGGTGGGGATCGCGAAGAGCTTCCCGGACTCCTTGACCCCGCGCAGGTTCATCAGGGTCAGCAGCACGATGGTGCCGACCGCGCACAGCGTCTTGTGCTCGATGACGAAGGGCACCGCGGAGCCGAGGTTCTCCACGCCGGATGAGATGGACACCGCGACCGTGAGGACGTAGTCCACCAGCAGCGCGCTGGCCACGGTCAGTCCGGCCTTGGGGCCGAGGTTGGTGGGGGGGGGCGCGGGGTGGGCCCCCCCCCCCCCGTATTAAAAAAAACCCCCCCACCCCCCCCCCCACCAAGCGCGAGAGGCCGGGGGGGGGGGGGAATAAAATATGGGGGGGGGGGGGGGG
>NZ_JBEHZD010000601.1:0-4347 GCF_040240285.1 Streptomyces sp. HSW2009
GGCCTACGGGTGGGCTCTATGTGGTTTTTAATTTACAGCGGCCCCCGCCCGGGGAACCCCCCCCCCCCCGCCCGGCCGCGGGCGCACGCCCCTCTTCGACCAGTACGCCGACGACCCCCACCCCCGCGCCGCCAACGAGTGACCCCGCCCCCCGCCACCGTCCTTGACCAGCGGCGACCGGATTTCCGAGCACCCCGCGGAGGATGCTAGAGTTTCACTCGTCGCAAGGGCCTGTGGCGCAGACTGGTAGCGCACCTCGTTCGCATCGAGGGGGTCAGGGGTTCAAATCCCCTCAGGTCCACGGCACGTGAGAGCCCCGGTCGGAGAGATCCGACCGGGGCTCTTTCGCATGATGCGGCAGCGAAGCCCGCTGCCGCCGGTCGCCCGCGCCCGCCGAGCCGCTGGGTGCACCGCGCGTCGGGGTACGTCGAGTACGGGGCACCACCGCGGTCCCGCCGAGCCGGGCGCGGCCACTTGACGGGTGGGCCACGGCCACGGCCCTTACGCCGCCCCTGCCGATGGCCGCGCGCCGGAGCGCTTCCCGGCATCCTGGCCTTGTAGTCCCCGTGCCCTGGCCCCCGTGCCTGGTCATCGCGCGGGGCCTTGGGCCTCCGGCCGTCCTCCGCCCTCTCCAAGCCCTCGCCCCGCCTGCCCCTCTCGCCGTACGTCCCGGTCCTCCGCGGGCCCGGTCTACCCATCAGGGGCGCACTGCGGGATGGTCGTGACCATGGACGTCGACGCGGGTTGCCGCCCCGCCCGTCACCGGCTGGCTGCAACCGGGGGCCCGGGGCCCACGCCGCGCGCCCTTGGGGGGCTCGCCCTTGCTCGGCCGGCCGACCAGCCCGCCCCGTGTCCGCCCCGTGTCCGCCCCGTGCGTCCGGCCCCGTCCCCGGCCCGACTCGACGGCCCGCAGCGTAGGAAGGCCCACCCCACGATGACCCACAGCGACAGCCCGGCCATGCAGGTCCCCGACGTCTATGCCGGAGTTCTGGGGGCCGGGGCGGGCGCAGTGCACGGCCGTGAGCAGGAGTTGGCCCGTGCCTTGCTCGCCGCGGTTCCCTCCGCCGCCCTGGTCGCCCGGCACAACCGGACCTTCGTCCTCGCTGCTGCGGCGGCCTGCGTGCGCCAGTACGGCATGACGCAGATCCTGGACCTCGGCGCCGGGCGGCCCACCGGGCGCAACGTCCACGATGTCGCCCACGAGGCCGATCCGACGGTCTCCCTCTGCTACGTCGACCACTCCCACGCGGCCGTGGCCCAACTGGAAGAGCAGGGCCCCACCGGCAGCGAAGGCCGGGTCTCCTACCTCGTGGCCGACATCGGTGATCCCCGAACCGTCCTGGATTCCACGGCCGTACGCGAGACCATCGACCCCGCCCGTCCCACGGCCGTGCTCCTGGGCGCCGTCGTCCCGTACCTCACCGAGGTCGACGTCCCCGACATGCTCAGGGAGTACGCGGACGCCCTCGCCCCCGGCAGCATCCTCGTACTCTCCCACGGCACCTACGACTTCGACCGGCCCAAGGTGCAGCGGATGCAGGAGGTCTACGAGGCCCACGGCATCCCCTCCCGCATGCGCAGCGAGGACGAGCTGCGGACGCTCGTGGAACAGGCCGGTGTCACCGTGCTGCCCCCGGGCGTCGTGGCCACCAACCAGTGGCAGCCGGACGGGGCTCGGGCGGGGGAAGCGGGTGAGGCGTGCATGTACGGGCTGTGGGGGCGCATCGGGTGAAGCGACCGCCGCACTGGCCCGCCCGCCCCCGGGCACCATGTCCTTGGGCCCGACGTGGCAGCCCCGGCCCGGGGCGCGCGGGCGTGCGGGCTTGCGTGGGGTGTGGGGAATTCGGTCGACGGCGAGGAGGGTTCGGTATGCGGATCGGCATCGTGGCGGCGCCGGGGCCGGAGGTGGCGGGGCTGGCTGTTCGGGCGGAGGCGTTGGGGTTCGACAGCTTTTGGGTGTATGACACGCCGATGGTCTACGGCGATCCGTTCGTGGGGCTCGCACTGTGTGCCGGGGCGACCCGTCGGATCAGGCTCGGCATCGGTGTCACCTCGCCGGCGCTGCGTTCCGCGCCCGCCGCGGCGGCGGCCGTCGGGAGCCTCAACGCGCTCGCTCCCGGCCGCATCATCTGCGGCGTCGGCACGGGGAACACGGCGCGCCGTGCGCTCGGCATGCGGCCCACGAAGCTGGCGGAGTTGGAGGCGTTCGCGGCCGAATTGCGGGACCTCACCGCCGGCCGTGAGGTGGCGCACCGCGAGCGGGGCCGGTCGAGCAGGGTGCGGTTCCTGCACGTCGGGCCGTACGTCGACATCGCGGCTCCGGTGGAGTTCGTCGTGGCCGCGTTCGGGCCGAAGGCCGCCGCGGTCGCCGGGCGGCTCGGGGCCGGCCTGATCTCCTTCGGGCTGCACGATCCCGCGGCCTGGTCCGCCCTCGGCGAGGCCCGGCGGGCGGCGGCGCGGGAGGGCGCGCGGGAAGCGGACGGGGCGCGCCGAGGGGCGGGGCGGGAGGAGGGCGGGGCTGATGGGGTCGGTAGCGCTGGTAGCGCCAGTGGGGTGAGTGGGGTGAGTGGGGCCACCGAGACCGATGGCGCTGATGGGGCCGACAGGGGCGATGGGGCTGATGGGGGTGGCGGGGCTGGTCGGGTCGGCGGGGCCCGTTCGTACCTCATCTCCGCGCTGCACGTCCTCGCCGACGGTGCTGACCGTTACGGCGATCCGGTCAGGGACTCGGTGGGGCACATCGCGCTCGGCGCGCTGGTCCTCGGGGCGGAGGAGCCTGCCTTCCGCGCGGGCCTGCCGCCGGCGGAGGCCGCGGCCGTCGACCGGCTGCTCGCGATGCGCGGCACCACGGCCACCGATCCCCGGCTGCACCAGGCGCTCTACCGCAACTACCTGGGCCGGCCGTCCGTCGCGGAGCGCGAGCTCATCGTGCCCTCCCTGGTGGACAGGTTCGGCCTGGTCGGTACGCGGAGCGAGGTCGTCGGGCGGATCGAAGCGCTGGAGCGGGCGGGCGTGGACGAGCTGTTGATCCAACCCGTGGTGGACCCGGAGCGGCAAATGGTGGAGTTCGCCCGGCTGTTGGGGTGAGGGGCGGGGATGGGTGGGGGCGTGCGGGGCGGCCCGTGGGGGCGCCCGGGTGGTGCGGGCCGGTGGGCTGCCGGGCCGGTGGGCCGGTGGGCCTGTCTGCGGCCGTGGTGTCGCGGCCGGCTGTTGACCGGCCGCCAGTGCCTGGCGCGTACGTCGTACCGCGCGGCTGTGGAGCCGTGGAGCCGTGTCGCCGGCGGCCCTTCATACGCAGCGTCAGGTCCGGTCCGGGGGCGGGGAGGTGCGGGTGGCGTGGACGGAGCCGAGCAGGGCCAGGGCCTGGGCGCTGGGGCTGTCGGGTTCGGCCTGGTAGATGACGAGTTGCTGGCCGGGGGCGTCGGCCACGTCGAAGACCTGGTAGCCGAGGGTCAGCGGGCCGACGTCCGGGTGGTGGAAGTGCTTGTTGTCCTGGGTCTTGCCGCGCACGGTGTGGGTGTTCCACAGGCGGGCGAAGTCGGCGCTGTGCTCGGTGAGGAGGCCGACGAGTTCCCACAACCTTGGGTTGTTCGGGTCGCGTCCGGCTGCCTGGCGTAGATGGCCCACGGTGGCCCGTGCCGTACTGTCCCAGCGGGTGTAGAACTGCCGGCCCGCGGGGTCGATGAACGCCATCCGGGCCAGGTTGTCCGCCGGGTCGAAGGGCGCGTGCAGGGCGTCGGCGATGGCGTTGGACGCCAGCACGTCAAGCGTCCGGTTGATGACGAGCGCCGGGGCGCCCGGATGCCCATCGATCACCTGCCGCAGGGCGGCGCCGACCTGGTCCGTGGTGGCGGCGAACCGATCCACCGGCACCGCACCTGCCAGCCGGTACAGATGCGCCCTGGCATCGGGGTCGAGCCGCAGGGCGCGACCGAGCGCATCGAGCACCTGGGCCGACGGGTGGCGGTCGCGCCCCTGTTCCAGGCGGGTGTAGTAGTCCGCGTTCATACCGGCCAGGACGGCGACCTCCTCGCGGCGCAGCCCGGCGACCCTGCGCGTGCCGTGGCTCGGCATGCCGACATCCGTCGGTTGTAGGGCGGCCCTGCGCGCGCGGAGGAACTCTCCCAGGTGGTTGTCGGTCATGCCACCCAGGCTAGGTCGCGGGCCCGGTGTGTTGCCTGGGTGTGTCACACCCAGGCAGGAAGCGTCCTGGTGGGCCCGCGACGACCGGCCCAGACTCGGCCGGACAGCCGACGTCACACCCAAGGGGCGTCACACCCAAGGGGCGTCACACCCAAGGGGCGTCACACCCAAGGGGCGTCACACCCAAGGGGCGTCACACCCAAG
>NZ_JBEHZD010000602.1:0-4342 GCF_040240285.1 Streptomyces sp. HSW2009
GGCGTGGGGGCGCCCCCCGCGCCCCGCCCCGGGGCCGCCGCGCGCCCCGGCGGGGGGCGGGGCGGCTGCGCCCCCCCCCCCCCCCCGCGCCCCCCCCCCCCCCGCCCTCACCAGGCAGCCAACCTTTCCCCCGCCGCCGACCCCACCGGCCCGGCACTCCGCGCCCGGCCCGAGCCCAGCGCCCGGCCCGTCCCGCCCTGCCAGCGCCCGGCCCGCCCGTCCCGCTCGCCTGGCACGGCGCCCAGCCCCGCCCACTGCACCCGGCCCCGCCCCGCCCCGCCCCGCCCTCAAGGTCACCCCACACCGTCGCCGCATCGTTTCTGCGCAGGATGTCCACAACCTCGCGGGCAGCCGCTACGGTGGCCCAAAGTCCTAGCCCGCAGGCGGCGTTCTGCCGTCCGGCGGTGCCCGCTTCGACTCGGGGGGTCGACGGGGATGGTCACTTCAGCCGTAACACCCGTGCTCACGGCGCGCCACGCGGCCGACCGGGCCGGCGTGGTGGTGCTCGGTTCGTGTGCGGTCTGGGCGCTGTGCTGCGCCGCCGGGCGCACCGCCCGCCCGGAAGGCGTCCTGCTCGCGGTCCTCGCGGTGGCCGCCGGGTACGCCGGCGGGCGGGTCGTCGGCGCGCTGTTACCGGTGGCCGCGCCCGCCGCCGCGGCCCTGGCCGGCCTCGGCCTGATGCTGAGCGCACCGCACCCCGGGCCGACGGCCGCACCGGGTCAGGCCGCGCTGCTCGCCGCGTACACCGCGCTCGCGATGGGCGCCGCCTGCTGCGCGAGTTGGGCCGGTCGGCGGCCGGCGGTGCGCGTCGGGGGGCTGCTGCTCGCGGCGGTCATCGTGGGGACGGCCTTCGCGGTCGGTTCGGTCATCGGTGGGCTGGCCGGCACCGCCGTCCTGTTGTGTTCGGTGGCCGCGGCCCGCGTGACGCGCCGGCTGGTCGGGCTGCTCGGTCTCGCCCTGTGCGCGGCGCTGGCCGTGGGCGCCTCCTGGGCCACCGCCGAACGCGCGCTCCCCGCCGGCCTGTCCGTCTCGCTCCAGGGCCAGGTCACCGAGGAGCGGGTGCGGCTGTGGCAGGACGCGCTGGAGATCGTCGAGACCAGCCCGGCGCGCGGCGCCGGCCCCGGCAGGTTCACCGAGTTCAGCCCGACCGCACAGCAGTCCGTCGAGCCGGCCAACCGCCCCTACTCGGCCCCCTTCCAACAGGCCGCAGAGCAGGGCGTACCGGGCGTCGTGCTGCTCGGGGCCGCGTTCGGCTGGATGCTGTACGCGCTGTGGTGCTCGGCCCGGACGACCCCGGTGGTGCTCAGCGCGGGAGCGGCCCTCACCGCGATCGCCGGCACGGCGGCGGTGGCCAACGTACTCAGCTTCCCCGAGGTCACCGCGGGCGCCGGGCTGCTGGCCGGCATGGCGACGGCCCATCTGATCAGCGAGGACGCCAGCGCCCGCAGACAGTGCCCGACCACGCCCTGAGTCCCGCCCCGCCACCCCGAGGCGCGCGCTACCTCCGTACGAGTGGGGCGGTACGGGGCGCTACGGGGGCCGTGCGGCAAGGCCGGAGGCCGTAGACATCGGCCGTGGGCAGGCCCGTAAGCAGCGGCCCGCAGGCATCGGCCCGTACGAACAGGGAGATGTGCCGCTCAGGCCGGGGAGGGTCGGCCGTTGTGGCCCTTGCGCAGGCCGAGTCGTTCGCGGATGACGCGCACCGCGGCCTCCGCGTCGTCGACGGTCACCGTGAAGGTCCGGCCGTCGCCGCGCCTGACCACCAGGCCCTCGCCGCGCCGCACGACCACGGCCGTGCCCTGCTGGGGCCGCCAGCGGTAGCCCCAGCCGCCCCACTGGCGCGGGGTGACCCGGGGCGCGAACTCGGCTCCGATCACCTGCTCCAGCGGAATGCGACAGCGCGGCAGCCCGATGTGCCCGCAGCGCACCTCCAGCGCCTCGGCGTCCACCCGCACCGCCACGTGGACGAAGGCGAGGGTGCCGAACAGCATGAGCAGCCCGGCCGCGACACAGCCGATCACCGACATCAGCAGGGGCGCGAGCCCGGAGGTCCAGGCGGAGGCCACGGCGAGGTCGATGCCGAGCGCCAGACAGGCCGCCCCGATCGCGGCCAGCGGCCATTGCAGACGGTTGGTCGCCCGCCCGGTCCACACGTCGGCGCCCGACCCGACCGCCCCCGCGTGCTCGTCCTTGGGGTGGTCCCTCATGCCGTGCAGCCTACGCGCGCGCCCGCGCCCCGGCACCGATCGGCGCGGCATCGAGTCGCCCGTGGCGCCACCGTTCGCCGGCCGCGGTATGCGACCCGTACGCCGGTTTTCGCCGGGTCAGACCGCGCCGACCCGGACCAGCGAAGCGCCTTCCGGATAGGCCAGTGCCTCGGTCGGCAGTGCGGCCTCGCGCCCGCTGAGCAGCACCGTCAGGGCGCCGGTGGGAGCGGCGTCGGGGGCCGGCAGCGCGCCGATGCGGCGCAGCGCCTGCGCCGCCACCGCCTCTGCCGAGCCGAGCAGCGTCACCGGCACGCCGGCGGCGGCCTGGGCCGCGCGCTGGATGCGCTCTTCGACCAGTTCGTAGTGGGTGCAGCCGAGCACGACGGTGGTTACGCCCGCTGGAGTGAGCCCGGCCGCCGCGTCGACGGCGGCGTCGATGGCCTGGTCGTCGGCGTACTGCACGGCGTCGGCGAGCCCCGGGCAGGGCACCTCGGTCACGCTCAGGCCGGCCGCGAAGTCGCGGATCAGCTGGGTCTGGTAGGGGCTGCCGGTGGTCGCCGGGGTCGCCCAGATGGCCACCGGGCCGCCGCCGGCCGCGGCCGGCTTGATGGCCGGCACGGTGCCGATCACCGGCAGCGCCGGCTCCAGCTCGGCGCGGAGCGCGGGCAGTGCGTGCACGGTCGCGGTGTTGCAGGCGACGATCAGCGCGGCGGGCCGGTACGCGGCGGCGGCCCTGGCACAGGCCAGCGCGCGCTCCGTGATGCCGTCGGGGGTGCGCGGGCCCCACGGCATGCCGTCGGGGTCGCTGGAGAGGATCAGATCGGCGTCGGGCCGCCGCCGGTGGAGGGCGGCGGCGGTGGCCAACAGGCCGAGGCCGGAGTCGATGAGCGCGATCTTCACTGCCGTACGCCTCGCAAGAGCGGTCCGCCTCCTTGAGCAGGCCGGGCCGCACGCCGGCACCGGCTGCGCCCCATGGCCTCGGGCGCCACACCACTTCGGCGCGGCACCAGGCCACTTTAATCGATGGCGTCGATCATCCCGTCGCCCGACCGGTGGCGACCACTCGGGTGACCCGTCGCCGCCAGGGCCGCAGGTGCGGGGTGCCGGGAGGTTCCACCAGCCGCTTCACACCCGGGCGGGGGCCGCTCCGTATCCGGGCGGGGCCGGGCGCCGCACCGGTTCGCGGCTGATGCCCCCCGCGCGGGGTCCGCTGCGGCAGACTGCCACGGATGAGCGCGCTTACCTGGATCGCCATAGCCTCGCTGGCCGCCTGGGGCTGGCTACTGCTCGGGCAGGGTTGGTTCTGGCGTACGGACGTCAGGCTGCCCCCGTACCGCGCGGAGGGGGAGGGCCCCTGGCCCACGGTGGCCGTCGTGGTGCCCGCCCGGGACGAGGCGGAGGTACTGCCGATGAGCCTGCCGTCGCTACTGGAGCAGGACTATCCGGGGCAGGCGGTGGTCTTCCTCATCGACGACGGCAGCACCGACGGCACCGCGGACCGGGCCCGCGCGCTGGCCGACGACAGCAAGGGGCTGCCGCTGGTGATCGCCTCGCCCGGCGAGCCCGAGCCCGGCTGGACCGGCAAGCTGTGGGCGGTACGGCACGGCATCGAGCTGGCCCGGGGGCAGGTCGAGCCGGAGTACCTGCTGCTCACCGATGCGGACATCGCCCACGAACCGGACAGCCTGCGCGCGCTGGTGTGCGCGGCGCGCGCCGCCGACCTCGATCTGGTGTCGCAGATGGCGCGGCTGCGCGTGCACACCGTCTGGGAGCGGCTGATCGTGCCGGCCTTCGTGTACTTCTTCGCCCAGCTCTACCCGTTCCGCTGGGTCAACCGGCCGGGCGCCAGGACCGCCGCGGCGGCGGGCGGCTGCGTACTGCTGCGCACCGAGGCCGCCGAGCGGGCCCGGGTGCCCGAGAGCATCCGGCAGTCGGTGATCGACGACGTGGCGCTGGCCCGGGCCGTCAAGCGCGCCGGGCGGCCGGCCGCGGAAGGGGCCGGGGCGGGCTGGGGGGCCGTCGCGTGCGGGCCGGGCCGGCGGGGGGGGGGGGGGGGGGGCGGGGGGGGGCGTGGGGCGCGGGTGGGCCGCCTGGGGCCCGATCACCCCCAGCCCGGGGGGGTGGGGCTGGTCGCC
>NZ_JBEHZD010000603.1:0-4321 GCF_040240285.1 Streptomyces sp. HSW2009
GGGGGGGCGGGGCGGGGGCTCTGGGGGCGCGGGGGGGGGGCCCGGCGGGGGGGGCCCCGGGGCGGGGGGCCGCCCCGGCCTGCCTCACGTGCCCGCGAGCGGCATCGCGGCGCCCACCAGCGCCCCGCGCTTCGCGGCCCGCTCCAGGGCCTCGCGGAGCAGGTCCTCGCGTGGCTGTTGGCCGATCACCCCGGCCGGGGCGGCGTAGACGAAGACGGTGTTGGACCGGTTCACCGCGGCCCGCCAGCCCTCGGTCACGTGCAGCGGCTGGTGCGCCTGCCACCAGGCGGTGGAGGCGCTGCCGTCGGCGCCCGGGGAGAGGATCGCGTGCAGTTGGCCCATGGCGAGTAGGACCGACCAGCCCGCGTTCGCGTCCGGCCGCTGCTCCAGGTTGGTCACCGGGCGGAAGCCCTGCTCGGTCAGGAGGGGCAGGAAGTCGTCGCCCGGGCTGTCGGAGCCGGGGCGCACGATGGGCCCGGTCGGCTCGACGACCAGCGCCGGGTGCACGTCACCGCCGAGCAGGATCAGGCCGCTGGTCACGCCGAGCACCGCCTGGCGGGGATCGCTCTTGGCGATGGTGTCGGCGTCCTGGCCCGCGGTGATCGACCGCACGGCGCCCTGGAGCTGCTCTTCGGAGACCGTGACCACCTGCGAGGGGATGCAGGAGGCGTGGGCGAAGGCGAGGACGGCGGTCTCCTCACCGACGAAGAGCACCGTGCTGGTGGGCTCCTGCGCGGCGTCACCCGGGGTGCGGCAGGAGGTGCAGTCGTAGTTTCCCGGGGTGTTGTCGCCGACGAGTAGCCGTTCGGCCTCGTCGTCGCCGATCTCGGCGCGTACGTCGTCGCTGACGTCGAGCATGCGCGGCACGGGTGGCTCCTCGAATTTGTCTTCCCTGCGCCGGGTGGGTTCCCCGGCTCGTAAAGAGCTCAACGGGAGACGGCGGCGCGGGTCACGCCCGGCGACGGGGTGGAAACGCGTCGTAGCGGGGCGTGGGTGGCGGCGCAGTGAAAGCGCTTGCTGGGCCGGTGGGGCCGGTCGCGCCGCTGGCCGGAGCGGCGCCGGGCCGGCCGGTCGGGTCCTGGCGGCCGGCGCGGCCCCGGCCGGAATCCGCCCTCGGGGCCGGCGTGGATCGTCGGAGAGCCCCCGCTCGGCGGCCGGTGGCCCGCGCCGCCGGGGCCGGGATCAGGCCAGGGGTCGGCAGGTCGGGGCGGGCTGACGGGGGTGGCGCCGGCGGCCCGTACGGGGGCGGAAGGTCGTCCCGTACGGCCGCTGGGCAGGCCCCGGTGGGGCGCGGCGGATGTCCGGCGGGCGGCGCTCACCAGCCATGATGGTGTCCGACGGGCGAAAGTTCCCCAGGGTGGCTACCGATTTCACATCGCTTGGAGAACAAGATGGTGTGGGCGGCCAACCCGGCAACCGTTTTCCCCGTCTTACCTTGAGCTAGGCGGACGAGGGACCGTCCGCGGCGAACCGCCAGATGTCGGAATTACGGGGCCGGATGCATATTTCATTCCTGATTCACAACGCGTACGGGATCGGTGGGACGATCCGCACCACGTACAACACCGCCCGCACGCTGGCGGAACACCACGACGTGGAGATCGTCTCCGTCTTCCGCCACCGTGAAGAGCCGGTCTTCGACCCGGGCTCCAAGGTGACGTTGCGACACCTGGTCGACATCCGCAAGGGCAGCCCGCACTACGAGGGCGACGACCCGCGGTACACCAAGCCCGCGCGCGTGTTCCCCCGGTCCGAAGGCCGCTACAAGCAGTACAGCGAGCTGACCGACCTGCGCATCGCCGACCACCTGGCCGCTCTGGAGACCGACGTGGTGGTCGGCACCCGGCCCGGCCTCAACTGCCACATCGCGCGCGAGGCGCGGCGCGGCGTCGTGCGGGTCGGTCAGGAACACCTCACGCTCAGCACGCACTCCAAGTCGCTGAAGGCGACGCTGCGCGGCCTCTACCCGCGGCTGGACGCGGTGACCACGGTGACCGAGGCCGACGCCCGGACCTACCGCCGCCAGATGCGACTGCCCGGTGTCCGCGTGGAAGCCGTGCCCAACAGCGTGCCCGAGCCGCCGCTCGCCCCGGCCGACGGCACCGGCAAGTGGGTGGTGGCGGCCGGCCGGCTGGCCCCGGTCAAGCGGTATGACCTGCTGATCAAGGCGTTCGCGAAGGTGACCGAGCAGCGGCCGGACTGGCGGCTGCGGATCTACGGCGGCGGCGCCGAGCGCGACAAGCTGCGCGGTCTGATCGACCGCCTCGGCCTCTACAACCACGTCTACCTGATGGGCCCGGCCAACCCGCTCGACCCCGAGTGGGCCAAGGGCTCCATCGCCGCCGTCACCTCAAGCCTCGAATCCTTCGGCATGACCATCGTGGAGGCCATGCGCTGCGGCCTGCCGGTGGTCTCCACCGACTGCCCGCACGGTCCCGGCGAGATCATCGACGACGGCGTGGACGGCCGGCTGGTGCCGCCCGGTGACGTGAACGCCATCGCCGCTGCCCTGCTCGACCTGATCAACGACGACGACCTGCGGCAGCGCATGGGCCGCGCCGCACTCGCCAACTCCGCCCGCTTCGACCCCTCCCAGGTCGCCGGGCGGTACGAGGCGCTCTTCAGTGACCTGCTGTCGCGCGGGGGACTGCGCGGCTCGCTCCACCGCACGCGAGGCGCCCTGCTCAGTGGCGTGTACGCGACCAAGGACGCCGGGCGGCTGGCGTTCAGAAAGGCACGTGCCGCATGACGACCACCTCAGCAGAACTGCCCACGCCCGCCTCCAGACCCTCGCCGGAGACGAACGCGCCGCTGCGCGCGGACAGCGTCGCCGACTCCGCCGGCGGGCTCACCTTCGACATCGTCGACCCACCGGCACCGGACGCCGGCGGGGAGGCCGCCCTGGTGCTGCGGCTGCGCGGGGACGAGCACGGGGCCGAGGAGGTGCGCCTTCCGCTGTCGCCGGCTGGCGAGCGGCGGCTGCGCGCGGTGCTGCCCAGCACCGTCGCCCTGCCCGAGGGGCGCTGGGACGTGTACGTGGCGTGCGGTGAGGCACCGGCCCGCCGGCTGGCGCCCGGGCTGCACGACCTGCGTTCGCTGGTGGACCGCCGCCCGGGCCCCAGCCTGTCGCCGCTGGCCGTCCGCATCCCGTACACCACCAAGCACGGCAACCTCTCGCTGCGCAGTTGGCTGCGGGCGCCGCACGCGGAGGCCGGGGACCTGCGCGTCGCGGACGGCACGTTGAGCGCCGAGGCCCGGCTCTACCGGCTGGAGCGGCCGGCGCAGTGGCTGGCCGGCGCGGTGGTGCGGGCCCGGCTGCGCCGCGACCCGTCGGTGGTGCACACGGTGCCGGTCACGGTGGACGACGCGGACTTCCGCTTCACGCTCGGGTACGCCGACCTGGCCGCGCACTGGGAGGGCGGGCAGGACATCTGGGACCTGTGGCTGTCCCGTACGACTGACGCACCGGCAACCGGCGACGCCGTAGCGGAGACGGACGGGGCGGAGCCCGCGGCAGGGCCCGGAGCGGCGGCCACCGCGCAGCACGCCGTGCGCATCGCGCGCATCCTGGACGACGTGGTGGACAAGAAGCCCGTCTTCGCCTACCCGGCGCTGACCCTCACCACGGACCGCGGATCGGTGCGCGCCGCCCCGTACTACACGGCCGACAACGACCTGTCGGTGCGCATCGAGGGGGCGTAGCACCGCCGACCGGGACCGGGTTGCGGCATGAACTGCGCCCACCGGGGCAACCGATGGCCCTGGAGGTGTGAAGCATGGTTCCTGTCCTACTCGTTCTGTTGCTGGCGCTGCTGCTGTTCGGCGCCGGCTTCGCGATCAAGGTCCTGTGGTGGATCGCCATCGCCGTGCTGGTCGTCTGGCTGCTCGGCTTCCTGTTGCGCTCCACGACGGCCAGTGGGCGCCGCTCACGCTGGTACCGGTGGTGAGCGCGGCGGCCCGGGCGCCCGGCGGCGCCCGGCAGGGCGGCGCACGCCGCGCCGCCCCCGGCCCACTGCCGGCGCCGCGCGGTCCGGACACCTAGCGACCCCGCCGGGCGCAGGCGGTGAGCCGTCCCCGTAGCGGCGGTGACCGCGACCGGCGACGGCCCCTGCGACGGACTCCGCCGACGCCGGTTCTCCGGCAGCGCAGACCGCGCCGGTCCGTGCCCCGGGACCGTCCCGAACAGGGCCGGACCACCAACCGGTTCATCCCACGCCAGCCCGCCCCGGCCCCACCCCCCCCGCGGGGGGGGGGGGCGGCGGGGGCCGCGGGGGGGCCCCCCCCCCCCGCGGGCGCGGCCCGGCCCCGCGCCCCCCCCCCC
>NZ_JBEHZD010000604.1:0-4317 GCF_040240285.1 Streptomyces sp. HSW2009
CACCTACCTCGAACTCGGACCCGACCCCACCCTCACCACCGCCACCCAACACACCCTCCACCACCACACCACCAACACCCAAACAACCGACACCCAACCCACCCCCCACACCATCCCCACCCTCACCCGCAAACGACCCGACAACCAAGGGTTCACGCACGCCCTGGCCGGTCTGCACGCGGTGGGTGTGTCGGTGGACTGGGCGGGCTGGTTCCCGGCGGCGCCCAAGCCGCAGGTGGTGAAGCTGCCGACGTACGCCTTCCAGCACCAGCGGTTCTGGCTGGACGCGCCGACGCCGCGGGTCGTGGGGGGTGCGGGGCTGCTCGACGCAACCGAGCAGCAGCTCTGGCACGCCATCGAGGAACTCGACGTCGATGCGCTCTCCAGCACCCTGGGGTTGGACCGGGAGAGCCCCGGCTTCGATGCGTTGTTGCCCGCGCTGCCGGTGCTCTCCGCATGGCGACGGGGGCACCGTGAGCAGTCGGTGGTGGACTCCTGGCGGTACGAGGCGACCTGGCAGCGGCTCACCGATCCGGCCAGGCCGGTGCTGACCGGTAGCTGGCTGGTGGTGGTGCCCGCCGGGTTCACGGATCACGCTGCCGTGCACACCGTCGTACAGGCGCTGTCCGCGCACGGTGCCACGGTCATCGACCAGGTGGTGGAGGCGGGAGGCGCGGAGCGGGCGGCGCTGGCCTCGGGTCTGGCGGAGCACGTCGGGGGCGTCGGGGTCTCCGGTGTGGTCAGTCTGCTGGCGCTGGACGGAGCGGCCCATCCGGTTCACTCGGGTGTTTCGGCGGGGCTCGCTGCCACCGTCGGGCTGGTGCAGGCGTTGGGTGATGCGGAGGTGGCGGCGCCGCTGTGGTGCCTGACCCAGGGTGCAGTGGCCGCCTCGGCCGCCGATCCGCTGCCACACCCCACCCAGGCCCAGGTGTGGGGCCTGGGTCGGGTCGCCGCGTTGGAGCACCCGCACCGCTGGGGCGGGCTTGTCGACTTGCCCACGACCATCGACCACCACACGGCGGAACGCGTCGCGGCAGTGCTGGCCGCCGATGCGGGCGAGGACCAGGTGGCCATCCGTGGGGGATTGTTCACCAGGCGGCTACGGCAGGCGCCGGGCACGTCCGGCGGTGTCTCCTGGGCGCCGTCCGGCACCACCCTGATCACGGGTGGTACCGGCGGATTGGGTGCGGAGGTGGCGCGCTGGTTGGCGCGCGCGGGCGCACCGCGGCTGCTGCTGGCCAGCCGGAGCGGGCCGCAGGCGCCCGGTGCGACGGAGTTGGCCGACGAACTGACCGCCCTGGGGGCCGTGGTCAGCGTGGTCTCCTGTGACGTCGCCGACCGGGACCAGGTGGTCCGGCTGCTCGCGGACGTACCGGCCGAGCAGCCGCTGACCGCGGTGGTCCACACGGCCGGCGTGCTGGCGGCGGGCCCCCTGGCCGAGCTCGACCTGGCGGACCTGGACCGGATGCTGCGGTCCAAGGCGGTGTCCGCCTCCCATCTGCACGAGTTGACGCGCGATCTGGGGCTGAGCGCGTTTGTCCTGTTCTCGTCGAACGCCGCCACCTGGGGCAGTGGTCACCAGGCCGGCTACGCCGCGGCCAACACCTATCTCGACGCGCTCGCCGAGCACCGTCGTGCGATCGGCCTGCCCGCCACCAGCATCGCCTGGGGCCCGTGGGGTGGCGCCGGGATGGCCGCCGACGATGCCGGACTCGCCTACCTCAAGCGCCGCGGGCTCGCCCCGCTCGCCCCCGACCTGGGCATCAGGTCGCTCCAGGCCGCTCTGGAGCAGGGTGACACGGTCGTCACGGTGGCGGACGTCGACTGGGAGAAGTTCCGTACCGGGTTCACGGCGCAGCGGCCGAGCCCGTTGTTGAGCGAGGTGGCTCCGGTCGCCGCGGAGTCCGGTGGTGGCGCGGAGGCTGCGGCCGGCAGCCCGCTGCGGCAGCAGCTCGCGCAGGGCACGCCAGCCGAGCAGCAGCGGTTCCTGCTTGAGCTCGTACAGCGGCACGCCGCGACGATCCTCGGGCATCCGTCGCCGGATTCCGTGTCGCCCAGCCAACCCTTCCAGGAGCTCGGGTTCGACTCGATCACCGCGGTTGAGCTGCGCAATCAGTTGGCCAACAGTACGGGCATCGCCATCGCGCCGACGCTGGTGTTCGATCATCCGACGCCGCAGGCGGTCGCCAGCCATCTGCGGAGTCAGCTCACCGGGCAGCGGGGTGCGGTCGCCGCGCAGACGGCGGGTGCGGTCGGCAGCGACGAGCCGATCGCCATCGTCGGCATGGCCTGCCGCTACCCCGGCGGTGTCCGGACGCCGCAGGACCTGTGGGAGCTGGTCGCCGACGGCAGGGACGCCGTCGCGGAGATGCCCACCGATCGAAACTGGGACCTGGCGACCCTGTTCCACCCGGACCCGGAGCACCTGGGCACCAGCTATGCGAGCGAGGGCGGGTTCCTCCACGACGCGGCCGAGTTCGACGCCGGGTTCTTCGGGATCAGCCCGCGCGAGGCGCTGGCCATGGACCCACAGCAGCGACTCCTCCTTGAGACAGCCTGGGAGACCTTCGAGAACGCCGGCCTGGACCGCGAGGCGCTGCACGGCAGCAACACGGGTGTGTACGCCGGCGGCACGTTCCAGGGTTACGGGGCGACGGGTACGGCCTCCGCGCAGGAGGTCGAGGGTTACCTGTTGGCGGGTGGCACGCCGAGCGTGATGTCGGGGCGGCTGGCCTACTCCTTCGGGCTTGAGGGCCCGGCGGTGACGGTGGACACGGCCTGCTCATCGTCGCTGGTGGCGATGCATCTGGCGGCTCAGGCGCTGCGCCAGGGTGAGTGCAGTCTGGCGCTGGCCGGCGGTGTCACCGTGATGGCCACGCCCACCACGTTCGTGGAGTTCTCGCGACAGCGCGGGCTCGCGCCCGATGGTCGGTGCAAGCCGTTCGCGGCGGCTGCCGACGGCACCGGCTGGGGTGAGGGAGCGGGTCTCATCCTGCTGGAGCGGCTGTCTGACGCCCAGCGCAACGGGCACCAGGTGCTCGCCGTCCTCCGTGGTTCGGCGATCAACCAGGACGGTACGAGCAACGGCCTGACGGCCCCGAACGGCCCTTCGCAACAACGGGTCATCGGCCAGGCCCTCGCCAACGCCCACCTCACCGCGGCCGAGGTGGATGCGGTGGAGGCGCACGGCACGGGTACGACCCTGGGTGACCCGATCGAGGCTCAGGCCCTGCTCGCCACGTACGGCCAGGACCGGCCCGAAGGCCAACCCCTCTGGCTGGGCTCCATCAAGTCCAACATCGGACACACCCAGGCGGCTTCGGGTGTGGCGGGTGTCATCAAGATGGTGCAGGCGATGCGGCACGGTGTGTTGCCCGCCTCGCTCCACATCAATGAGCCGACGCCGCACGTGGACTGGGCGTCGGGCGAGGTACGGCTGCTCACGGAGCAGGCTGCGTGGCCGGAGGCGGACCGGCCGCGCCGGGCAGCCGTCTCCTCGTTCGGCATCAGCGGCACCAACGCTCACATCATCCTGGAGCAGGCACCCGCCCCGGCACCGGTGTCGGTCGCAGCGAGCACACCGGAGCAGGGCACAGAGCAGGACGCGACCGCCGCCACCCCACCGGCGCTGGTGCTGCCGTGGCTGGTGTCGGCGCGTAGCGGTGAGGCGTTGCGGGCCCAGGCACGGTCCCTGGTGGAACGGGTCACCACCAACCCCGAACTCTCCCCCACCGACCTCGGCTGGTCCCTCCTCACCACCCGCACCCAGTTCGAGCAGCGGGCCGTGGTCGTCGGTGGCGACCGCGAAGAACTGATCGCCGGCCTCACCGCCCTCGCGACCGGCGAAAGCCACCCCGCCATCGTGACTGCCGGACCGTCGTCCGAGTCGGCGCCCACCGGTGGCGACACGGTCTTCCTCTTCAGCGGCCAGGGCAGCCAACGCGCCGGCATGGGACGGGAGTTGTACGAACGCTTCCCCGTCTACGCGGAAGCCTTCGACCAAGTCTGCGCTCTTCTCGACCCCCACCTAGACCACCCCCTACGCGAGGTCGTCTTCACCGGCGGGCCTGATGGGATTCTGGACCACACCACGTACGCGCAGGCCGGTCTGTTCGCCTTGCAGATCGCCATGGCACGGCTACTCGACTCCCTCGGAGTACGGCCGGATGCGGTGATCGGGCACTCCATCGGCGAGATCGCCGCCGCACACATCGCCGGCGTCTTCTCCCTCCCCGACGCCTGCCACCTCGTCGCCCACCGCGCCACCCTGATGGGCAACCTCCCCACCGGCGGCGCCATGGCAACCCTCGCCGCCAC
>NZ_JBEHZD010000605.1:0-4310 GCF_040240285.1 Streptomyces sp. HSW2009
CCCCGGAGACCGGCGACGTCCCGGTCGGCGCCCTCGTCCTCGGCCCCGACGGCTCCGTAATCGGCCGGGGGCGCAACGAGCGCGAGGCGGGCGGCGACCCCACCGCGCACGCCGAGGTCCTCGCCATCCGCGAGGCCGCGGCGGCACTCGGCGAGTGGCGGCTCACCGACTGCACGCTGGTGGTCACGCTGGAACCGTGCACGATGTGCGCGGGCGCGATCGTCCTGGCCCGCCTGGACCGCGTCGTGTACGGGGCGGTGGACGAGAAGGCGGGCGCCGTCGGCTCCCTGTGGGACGTCGTGCGCGACCGCCGCCTCAACCACCGCCCCGAGGTCATCCACGGCGTCCTGGCCGAGGAGTGCGCGGCCCTCCTGACGGACTTCTTCCGCGACCGCGGGTAGCGGTGGCCGCTGGCGCGGCGGGCCCGTACGGATTCGGTGGGGCTGGCGCCGGCGGGGCCCGTACGGGTTGGGCGGTGCCGGCGGCGGCTGTGCTCGTACGGACCGGGAACGAAACTCGTACGGACCGGGAGCGAAAGCCGCATAGGCCCCCGCACTCCCCCCGTCCCGGGAACCGATTTCAGCGCACGGCCCACCGTCCGCTAAGCTCTCTCTCGGTAGCGTGTCCGAGCGGCCGAAGGAGCACGCCTCGAAAGCGTGTGAGGGGGCAACTCCTCCGTGGGTTCAAATCCCACCGCTACCGCTTCAGGGAAACCGCCCCTGATCTGGGAAACCAGGTCAGGGGCGGTTTTCGTTGCCGCTGGGCCGCGCAGCACGGCCCTGCCGGTACGAGGGCACCAGCGCGACCGGCTCTGCCCTACGATGGGCAACCGCACAGCAGATGACTCGCGGCCAGAGTGGGCGAGCATGTCGATCGCCACCACGGCCATGGGCCCAGTCCTCAGGCAGGCTCGTCCGAGCCGCAAGGCACCACGTCGTATGAGCGCTCTCGATCAAAGCGCATCCCCCTTCGCATGGCCCGGACCCGGCCGACCATGTGAGCTGCATATTTTGTGAAATCACTCGCGAGATCAGCCTCACCCGCGAGACTGTCTACGTGAAGTCAGCCCTCATCTTATTGCTTGAGCTTTTTGTGATCGCGTCCCTCTTCTTCCTATGGTCCCATACAGTTTTCCGCACCTGGATTCGCCAGCACATCGCTGAACCTCTGGATCAGCGTCGACGAACGCTGGCCGCGAAGCACGCGGAAATATTACTCGAAGAAGCCCGTGATGTTCTTCCCGAAGTGCTCGCCGACCGTACGCCGCCAGGCCACGGACTCACTCCCGTCTGGGTACAACGGTGGTGGTATGCGGCACAGTTAGCCGTACCTAAGAATCTGGCCGCTGTGGCGCTAGTCATATCTCTTATCCAAGTCGTCCCGACGCACATACCTGCAAACCATCAAACGAGTACGCAGCAATCAAGACCACTGCCCGACCTCGTGCACAGCATTGTGTCGATCCCGGCAACCGTTCAAGCATGGAAGAACCCATTCGACGCCTTCGATTCGCTACGCCTTTGGCTAATATACGCCACAGCGCTGCTGACCATACCCATCTTCACGCGAATCACTGCCGCCCTATCCGAAGGGCGAAAACAACGTCAACATCGCGAACATATCGCGAGGAGGCGAGGACTCCAGAAACGTGATTACGTGCGATGCTGGCCCGTGGTCGTGCTCACCGTTGCGGCAGTACAGTGTGCGCGAGCGCACAAAGAATGGGCGACACGGCAGCCAGGAGCTGATATCCCTCGGGTTTCATTGAGCGCCGCAGAACGTGTCGTCTGGCGTGCCCACCGAGTACGCCGCGGGAAAGGACGAGCCCATCATGAGCGAGCGCTCAAGGCTCACGCCGCCGGAGTGGTCGGAGCTCTCCGGAAAGCTGAGGCGGAACAAGATACCGAGCCAGAGCGCGCGTTACGAGAACTAACAGCGATGCTACTTACGATCTCCGAGCGGTACGCCGAGGGACGGGTCGGAAAGCTGCTGGATGACGAACAGATCGGAGACGTCGCGCCAGTGGTACCCAAGGAACGTCTACGAATAGCAGCGGTGAGCCTTACGTCAGTTCTAGCTATAGCTGGCGCCGTCTTGCTTGGATTCCCGGATGCCGCCGTCACCGTACTAGTCCCAGTAGTAGTGATCGCAGCGGCTATCGCCTTTAATCGAGGAAAACACCCCTCCCCCAGAGAACTAACCGATTTGATCATTCCTCGCTGAAGCAAAACTCCCGACAGCCCGCTAGACCCTACGCATTTTGACCCAGATGGATAAGCGCGACCATCGGCGCCCGGCACGATGGTGCACTACCCTGGAAGTGGGCCCGGAAAAGCGAGTGGCGTGTGCGTTCGCTCGGTTGGGAGTACGGGTCATGCCTGGGAAAGGCTCAGCAGAGTACGGAGTGGACCCGACGTCCGGGGTGGATCGGGAGCTGTTGGCCGCGGCCGTGGCGGGTACGCCGGACAAGGTGCCGGCCGCGGAGGTCGGGCCGGGGGCCGACGGGGTGGACGAGGTCAGGTCCGGGCTGGCCGGGGTGCCGGAGCGGGCCGCGCAGGCGTCGGCGGAGTCGGAGGCGTCCGCCAAGTCGGCCGTCCACCGGCAGCCCCGGTGAGTGGGGAACGAGGCGAGAACAGTGCTCAAGTTCCTCAACGGATATTCCGTCACCGTCAATGTGATGATCGAGCGGCTCGACCGGGGTTGCCGGCCGGAACCGTGGCGCAGAACGGGTTGGTGGGTCATTCAGCCCGGTGGGTCTGCGGTCGCGTACGGCGGGGACCTCGATGACGTGAACCGCTACTGGTACTGGTACGCCTTCGCGGTCGACCGGAGGCAGTGGAGCGGGCCGTTCCCGGAGAACGTGCCGGAGTCGGTCTTCGACTGGTGCCCGGACGTGGGCAGCAGCCCGTCCATGAACATCGGCATGCGCGAGTTGGACGTCAACGGCTCGTCGGACAAGGTCCTGCGGCTCGTGCTGTGAGTACGCCGGTCCCGGCGTGACGGGCGTGCGCGGCACGGCCTCGTCTCGTACAGCCGCTCGCAGCGCAGTGAACCCCTCACGCCGTCGCGACCGCGATCAGGTACGGGGCGTCGTCGGCGTACGGTCGGCCGTCCCAGTCGCCGTACAGCCGTACGTCGTCGAAGCCGGCCGTGCGGCACAGGTCGGCGAACTCGTCGGCGCGGTAGATCCGCACGTCATAGCTGCCCATGCTGCGTTCGGTGCCGTCGGCGTCGAGGACGGCCCACTGGCCCTCCTCGCGCATCGTCTCGGGCACCAGGTGGCGCCTGGCCACCAGGGTGCCGCCGCCGGCCAGCGGCCGGTGTTCCTCCGGGGGCACCCGGCCGCTCTGCAACGCCGGCACCGTGATCATCGTGTGCATCAGGAACCGGCCGCCGGGGCGCAGCACGCGCCGGAAGCCGCGCAGCACGTCCAGGTCTTCCGCGGGCGTGAAGAAGCCGAACGAGTAGAACATGTTGATCACCGCGTCCACCGGCTCCAGCGTCGGCAGGTGGCGCATGTCCGCGTGCAGGAAGGTCACCGGCAACTCCTCGGCCTCCGCCCGGTGCCGGGCCAGGGTCAGGAAGTGCTGGTTGATGTCGACGCCGGTGACGCGCAGGTCGCGGCGGGCCAGTTCGATGCTGTGCCGGCCGTAGCCGCACGGGCAGTCGAGCACCCGCGCACCGGCCGGCAGGGCGCACAGCCGGAGTACGCCGGCGACCTCCTGGGCGGTACGGGTGTCGAGCCGGTGCTCGCCGTCGAAGAAGGTCTGGAGCGAGTCGTCCGCGCGCAGATACAGGTCGCCGAAGAAGCCACCCTCCTCGTGCCACCAGGGGATCGACCGCTCGGGGTGTGACGTCACGACAGCACGCTCCAAGGGTTGGGGGGACGGGTTGGGGGCCGGCGGGGGGAGAGACTCGCCGCGACCTGCGGGTTCGGTGGCCCGGCCGGGGCCCGGGCGGCGGCCCGCGAGGCGGGGCGGGCGACGCCGCGCCTCCCGGCATGGCTGTGCCTCCCAGCATGGGGGGACGTCGGCTGGCCGGGGAGGTGGGTGGGGCCAGATGGGTGAGGGTGGGTGTGGGTGAGCGGGCGTCGGAGGGTGTGGGTGGGAGCGAGCGGGTGTGGGTGGGTGGGGTCGTTGGGTGTGTGGGGCGGGTGGGGCGGTCCCTCCGCGGCCGGTCCCCCCCCCGGCCCCCCCGCCCCGCCCCCACCAACCCCCCCCCCCCCGCCGCCCCCCCGCCCCCCCCACCGGCGCCCCCCCCCCCCCACGCCCCGCCCCGGGCGGGCAACGTGGGGGTCGGCGCGGGCCGGG
>NZ_JBEHZD010000606.1:0-4303 GCF_040240285.1 Streptomyces sp. HSW2009
CCCCCCCCCCCCCCCCCCCCCCGGGGGTGGGGGGGCGGCGCCGGCGGCGGCGCGGGCCCGGGCCCCCCCCCGCCACCGGCCTCGCCCTGCTCGTCCTGCTCGCGCTGGCCGCCCCGCTGCTGTCCGCGCTGACCGGCCAGGACCCCGACGCGTACCACGACGACCTGGTGGACTCGGCGCGCGGCGGCGTGCCGCTCGGCTCCTGGGGCGGGATCAGCGGCGAGCACTGGCTCGGCGTCGAACCCGGCACCGGGCGCGACCTGTTCATCCGCCTCGTCTACGGCGCCCGCATCTCGCTCCTGGTGGCCTTCGGCGCCACCGTCCTCCAGGTGCTGCTCGGCGTCGGCCTCGGCATCGCCGCAGGACTCGGCAACCGCCTGGTGGACAGCGTGCTCAGCCATCTGAGCGATGTGTTCCTCGCCCTGCCCACGCTGGCGTTCGTGATCGCGCTGACCGCCGTGGTGCCCGGGGACTTCCCGCGCCCGCTGCTGCTCATCCTGGTCATCGCGCTGTTCGGCTGGGCCGGCACGGCCCGCATCGTGCGGGCCCAGACCCTCTCGCTGAAGAAGGCCGACTTCGTCGCAGCGGCCCGGCTCGGCGGCTCCGGGCCGCTGCGGGTGGCCCGCCGCGAACTGCTGCCCTCGCTGGCGGCGCCCGTGATCACCTACGCGGCGATCCTGCTGCCCAGCAACATCGTGGCCGAGGCCAGCCTGTCCTTCCTGGGCGTCGGCATCCGGCCGCCCACCCCGTCCTGGGGGCAGATGCTGTCGTCGGCGACGACCTGGTTCAGGGCCGACGCGGCCTACGTACTGCTCCCCGCCGGCCTGCTGTTCCTCACCGTGCTCGCCTTCACGGTGCTCGGCGACGCCCTACGGGTGGCGCTCGACCCGCGCGAGGCGTCCCGGCTCGGCGCCGGCCGCCGCCGCCCGCGCAAGGCCCGGAAGGGGGACCCGGCATGACCACGTACCTGCTGCGCCGGGTGCTGGGCGCCGTCCTGGTGCTGTTCGTCCTGTCCGTCGTCGTGTACGCGCTGTTCTACGCGGTCCCCGGCGACCCGGCCAAGCTCGCCTGCGGCCCGCGCTGCAACCCCGAGCAGATCGCCCAGGTCCGCGACCAGCTCCAGCTCGAAGACCCGCTGTACGCGCGCTACTGGCACTTCATCCAGGGCCTGTTCACCGGCCACGACTACTCGACCGGCACCAGCGTGCTGCACTGCAACGCGCCCTGCTTCGGGCTGTCGTACCAGAACGACCAGCAGGTCACCGAGCTGATCTCGCAGCGCATCCCGGTCACCGCGTCGCTCGCCTTCGGCGCCATGGTGCTGTGGCTGATCCTGGGGGTCGGCACCGGCCTGGTCTCGGCGCTGCGCCGGGGCGGGATCACCGAGCGCGTGCTGACCTGGGTCACGCTGGCCGGCACGGCGACCCCGGTGTTCATCATCGGCCTGCTGCTGCTCATGCTCTTCTGCGTGCAACTCCGCTGGCTGCCCTTCCCGTCGTACGTGGCGCTGACCGAGAACCCCGAACAGTGGGCCTGGAACATGCTGCTGCCGTGGACCGCGCTCGCGCTCTTCGAGTCGGCCAAGTACGCGCGGCTGACCCGCAGTTCGCTCCTGGAGACGCTGGCGGACGACCACATCCGCACCTTCCGCGCGTACGGGGTCTCCGAGCGCGCCATCGTCACCCGGCACGCGCTGCGCGGCGCGCTGCCCCCGGTGATCGCGCTGACCGCGATGGACCTGGGGACCCTGTTCGGCAGCGCCATGCTCACCGAGACGCTCTTCGGGCTGCCGGGCCTCGGCCAGCTCCTGGTGCACGCGGTGCGCGACGTCGACCTGCCCGTGGTGATCGGCGTGGTGCTGGTCACCGGCGCCGCCGTGGTCATCGCCAACATCGTCGCCGACCTGCTCTACGCCGCAACCGATCGGAGGGTGACCCTGACATGAGCACACGACAGACCGAGCGATCGGGGGGTGCCGCGGTGGGGGGTGCCGCGGGGCCGGCCACGGAGCGGACCGGGGAGCGGGCTGCGGTGGGGGAGCGGGCCGCGGCGGTTTCCGCACCGGTTACGGAGGCCGCGGCTGCGGTGGGCGGACCGGCCGCCGCGCCGCGTTCGGCGCCCGCCGGGTCCGCTGCCGGGCCCGTCGGTGAGCCGCTGGTGGAGGTCGTCGACCTCAGCGTCGGTTTTCCGGTCGGCGGCGACGCCGACGGGGCGCCGGGCGCGGAGCCGGGCCGTGCCGTACGGGCCGTGGACCGGCTGTCCTTCACGCTGGAGCCCGGGGCCGCGCTCGGCATCGTCGGTGAGTCCGGCTCCGGCAAGAGCACCGCTGCCTTCGCCCTGCTCGACCTGCACCGCGGGACGGGCGCGCAGGTCAGCGGCGCGGTACGGATCGCGGGCCGGGACGTCACGGCCGTCGACGACGCGGAACTGCGCCGTATCCGGGGCGGCGTCGCGGCCATGGTCTTCCAGGACCCGCTGTCCTCGCTCGACCCCTACCTGGCCATCGGCGACCAGATCGCCGAGGTGTACCGGGTGCACCACCGCGGCGCCAGCCGGCGCGCGGCGCGGGCGCGGGCCGTGGAGGTGCTCGACCGGGTGGGCATCGCGGACGCGGCGCGCCGCTCCCGCTCCCGGCCGCACGAGTTCAGCGGCGGCATGCGGCAGCGGGCGCTGATCGCCATGGCGCTGGCCTGTCGACCGAAGCTCTTGATCGCCGACGAGCCCACCACGGCGCTCGACGTCACCGTGCAGGCCCAGATCCTCGCCCTGCTCGCCGAACTCCGCGCGGAGACCGGCATGGGCCTGATCCTGGTCACCCACGACCTGGGGGTCGCCGCCTCCAGCGTGGACGACCTGCTGGTGATGCGCGCGGGCCGGGCCGTCGAACGCGGCGCGCTCCGCACGGTGCTCGACGCGCCGCGCGAGCCGTACACCAGGTCGCTGCTCGCGGCGGTGCCGCGGGTCGAACGGCGACGCGGTGGGGCTGCGAACGCGGGCGGGGTGGGTGCGAGTGGTGTGGGTGTGGCTGGTGCGACCCGTACGACTGGTTCGACCGGTACGACCAGTGCGACCGGTACGGGCGAGACCGGTGCGACCGGCGTGAGTGAGGCCGGTGCAGACGGGGCCTGGGCCGATGGGGCCGTGCTCGGCGGCGCCGAGGTCAGCAAGGCCGAGATCAGCAAGGCCGAGATCAGCAAGGGAGAAACAGGTAACTCCGAGGGTGGCTCTGAGGGCGCGGTGGAGAGCGGTTCTGCGGCTGCTCCTGAGACGGGTTCCGCGGTCGGTTCCGCGGCCGGCGCCGCCGTGGGGGGTGCTGCCGCGGCCCGGGCGGTCGGGCCGGGGACGGCTGCCGCCGCGGACGCCGCTGACGGTGCTGAGACGCTGCTCGAAGCGGTCGCGCTGCGCCGGGTGTTCGGGAAGCGGCGCGCCTCCGTGGTCGCCGTGAACGACGTGTCGCTGACGCTGCGCGCCGGCGAGACGCTGGGCGTGGTCGGCGAGTCCGGCAGCGGCAAGACGACGCTGGGGCGGATGCTGGTGCGGCTGCTTGAGCCGACCGGCGGCGAACTGCGTTACCGCGGACGCGAGATCGGCCGGCTGCGGGAGCGCGAACTGCGCCCGTTCCGCAGCGAGTTGCAGATGGTCTTCCAGGACCCGGTGTCGTCCCTGAACCCGCGCCGCAGCATCGGCGAATCCATCGCCGACCCGCTCCGTGCGGCGGGCGCCCTGTCGAACGCGGAGATCCTCGCGCGCGTGCGCGGGCTGCTGGAGCGGGTCGGACTCGAACCCGACTGGTACCACCGCTACCCGCACGAGTTCAGCGGCGGCCAGCGACAGCGGGTCGGCATCGCGCGGGCGCTCGCGCCCGAACCCCGGCTGATCGTCTGTGACGAGCCGGTCTCCGCGCTCGACGTCACCACCCAGGCGCACATCGTGCGGCTGCTCGGCGACCTCCAGCGCGAGTTGGACCTGGCCCTGGTGTTCATCGCACACGACCTCGCCGTCGTGCGCCAGGTCAGCGACCGGGTCGCGGTGATGCGCGGTGGCCAGGTCGTCGAGGAGGGGGAGACGGACGCCGTGTACGACGCCCCGCAGCACCCCTACACGCGGTCCCTACTGGCCGCGGTGCCCCAACTCACCTCCGCGAAAGCTGCCGTATAGCGCGCGGCAACGGGATCGAGTCGAAAAAGTTACGACCGTTCACCCCTTCTGGTGGGGGGGGGGGGGGGGCCCGCGCGCCCCGCCCCCCCCCCCCCCCCCCCCGGCGGCGCGCCCCCCCCCCCGGCGGGGGGGCGCGGGGGGGGGG
>NZ_JBEHZD010000607.1:0-4280 GCF_040240285.1 Streptomyces sp. HSW2009
GGGGGGGGGGGGGGGGGGGGGGGGGGGGGGGGGGGGGGGGGGGGGGCCCCCCCCCGGGGGGCCCCCGGGCCCCCGGGGCCCCGTGGCCCCACCCGCCCCCTGGTCCGGCGTCCCGGCCGGTACCACGTCCCGCTCCTCCGCGAAGTGGCACGCCGAGTCGTGGGCCACCGGGCCCGGTACGTCGCGGAAGGGGGCGGGGATCGCCAGGAGGGGGACTTCCAGGGCGCAACGCTCCTGGGCCTTCCAGCAGCGGGTGCGGAAGCGGCAGCCGGAGGGTGGGTTGGCGGGTGAGGGGACGTCGCCGGCTAGCAGGATGCGGGTGCGGGTCTCGCGGGCCTCGGGGTTGGGGACCGGGACCGCGGAGAGCAGCGCCTGGGTGTAGGGGTGGGTGGGGTGGTCGTAGATCTCGGTCTCGGTGCCGACCTCCACCAGGCGGCCGAGGTACATGACCGCGACCCGGTCGGAGATGTGCCGTACCACCGACAGGTCGTGGGCGATGAAGACGTAGCTGAGGTCGAACTCCTGCTGGAGTTTCTCCAGCAGGTTGACGACCTGGGCCTGTACGGAGACGTCGAGGGCGGAGACGGGTTCGTCGGCCACGATGATCTCGGGGCGCAGGGCGAGGCCGCGGGCGATGCCGATGCGCTGGCGCTGGCCGCCGGAGAACTGGTGCGGGTACCGGTTGATGTACTCCGGGTTCAGGCCCACCACGTCCAGGAGTTCCTGCACCTTGCGGCGCCGGTCGCCCTTGGGCGCGACCTCCGGGTGGATCTCGTACGGCTCCCCGATGATGTCGCCGACCGTCATCCGCGGGTTCAGCGAGGTGTAGGGGTCCTGGAAGACCATCTGGATGTTGCGGCGTACGGCCTTCAGCGCGCGGCCGGAGAGGCGGCTGATGTCCTCGCCGCGGTAGTGGATCTGGCCCCGGGTGGCCCGTTCGAGGTGGACCAGGAGTTTGGCGACGGTGGACTTGCCGCAGCCGGACTCGCCGACGATGCCCAGCGTTTCGCCGGGCGCGAGGTCGAAGGAGACCCCGTCCACCGCCTTGACCGCGCCGATCTGCCGCTTGATGACGATGCCCTGGGTGAGCGGATAGTGCTTGACCAGGTCCCGTACCTGCAAGATCGGCTCACTCGTCATTGAGGGTCTCCTCCCAGAAGTGGCAGGCGCTGGCCCGCCCCGGCGCCACCTCGTACAGCGGCGGGCGGTCGGCGCGGCACACGTCCCGGGCGCGCGGGCAGCGGGGGTGGAAGGGGCAGCCGGCGGGGATGCGCATGAGGTTGGGCGGCAGGCCCTTGATCGCGTACAGCTCCTGGCCGCGCTGGTCCAGGCGCGGGATGGAGTCGAGCAGGCCGCGGGTGTACGGGTGGGCGGGGGCCCGGTAGAGGTCGTGGACGGGGGCGGTCTCCACGATGCGGCCCGCGTACATGACGGCGATCTTGTCGGCGACGTCGGCCACCACGCCGAGGTCGTGGGTGATGAGGATCAGGCCCATCTGCATTTCGCGCTGCAACTCCGCCAGCAGCTCCATCACCTGGGCCTGCACGGTGACGTCCAGGGCGGTGGTGGGCTCGTCGGCGATGATCAGGGCGGGTTCGAGCGCCATCGCCATGGCGATCATGATGCGTTGGCGCATGCCGCCGGAGAACTGGTGCGGGTAGTCCCCCACCCGTTGGGCGGCGGCCGGGATGCGGACCCGGTCCATGAGTTCGGCGGCCTTCTTGCGGGCGTCCTTGCGGGACAGGCCGCGGTGCACCTGGAACATCTCGCCGAGTTGGGCGCCGACGGAGAGCACCGGGTTCAGGGCGGACAGCGCGTCCTGGAAGATCATCGCTAGCTGGGAGCCGCGCACCTTGCGCCGTTCGTCGCGGCCGAGGGCGAGCAGGTCGCGGCCCTGGAAGAGGACCTGGCCGCCGGTGACGTAGCCGGGCGGCGAGTCGAGGATGCCCATGATGGCCTGGGCCGTGACCGACTTGCCGGAGCCCGACTCGCCGAGCACGGCGAGCGTTTCGCCCGCCCGCACCTGGTAGCTGACGCCGCTGACGGCCTTGACGACGCCGTCCCGCAGCCGGAACTCGACCTGGAGGTCGCGCACGTCGAGGAGGGGGACACCTGGGTCTGCGGCGTCCATGGGGCTGGGCGTTGGCTCGTTGACGACGGTCACCTGCGGTCTCCTCAGCGCAACTTGGGGTCGAGGGCGTCGCGCACCGCGTCGCCGAGCATGATGAAGGCCAGCACCGTGATGCTGAGCGCGCCGGCCGGCCACAGCAGCATGTGCGGGGCGTTGCGGATGTGCGTGGAGGCGGCGGAGATGTCGATGCCCCAGGAGACGGTGGGCGGTTTCAGGCCGACGCCCAGGTAGGAGAGCGTGGCCTCCAGCGAGATGTAGGTGCCGAGCGCGATGGTGGCCACGACGATGACCGGGGCGACGGCGTTGGGCGCGATGTGCCGCAGCAGCAGCCGGCCGTTGCTCGCCCCGAGCGCCCGCGCGGCCTGCACGTAGTCGTTCTGTTTGACGGTGACGACCGAGCCGCGGGCGATGCGGGAGATCTGCGGCCAGCCGAGCAGCACGATGAAGCCGACCACCGGCCACACCGAGCCGCTGGTGATCACGGACAGGAAGACCAGGCCGCCCAGGATGATCGGGATGCCGAAGAACACGTCGGCGACCCGGGACAGGATGGCGTCGCCCCAGCCGCCGAAGAACCCGGCGAGCCCGCCGAGCAGGCTGCCGAGCAGCGCGGCGCCGGTGGTGGCGCAGACGCCGACCACGATGGAGGCGCGCGCCCCGTAGACGACGCGGGTGTACAGGTCGCGGCCCTGCACGTCGTAGCCGAAGGGGTGACCGGGCTCCGAGCCCTGCTGGGCCTTGGAGAGGTCCGCCTTGTACGGGCTGCCGCTGGCGATCAGCGAGGGCCAGATCGAGATCACGATCAGAAACAAGATGATCAGCGCGGAGATCAGGAAGACCGGGTTGCGGCGCAGGTCGCGCCAGGCGTCCGACCACAGGCTGCCGACGCGCACCTCGGGCCCCGGCCCGCCCGGCGCCGTGCCGCCCTCCAGCGAGCTGGCCTCGCTGGAGGCCAGGTCGAGGCCGGGCCCGCCGGTGGGGGCGACGGCCGCGTGCGGGTCGGGCGGCAGGCCACCGCCCGTGGGTCCGTGCGGTGGGCCCTGGGCGGGCCCGTGCGGTGGTTCAGGCATAGCGAATCCTCGGGTCGAGCACGGCGTAGAGGAGGTCGACGAGCAGGTTGGCGACGAGGAAGACCAGCACCAGGACGGTGACGAAGCCGACCACGGTGGGCGAGTTCTGGCGCAGTACGCCCTGGTAGAGCTGGTAGCCGACGCCGTGGATGTTGAAGATCCGCTCGGTGACCAGGGCGCCGCCCATCAGGCCGCCGATGTCGGTGCCGATGAAGGTGACCACCGGGATCAGCGAGTTGCGCAGCAGGTGCCGGACGATGATGCGGTGCCGCGGCAGGCCCTTGGCGGTGGCGGTGCGGACGTAGTCGGCGCGTACGTTCTCCGCGATGGAGGTGCGGGTGAGGCGGGTGACGTAGGCGAGGGAGACCAGGCCGACGACGACGCCGGGCAGCAGGAGTTCGTTCAGCGGTGCGTCGGGCGAGACGGTGGGGCTGACGGTCTGCCATTTGATGCCGCACAGGTACTGGAGGACGTAGCCGCTGACGAAGGTGGGGATGGAGATGACGATGAGGGTCAGCAGCAGCACCGTGGTGTCCACCGCGCGGCCCCTGCGCAGTCCGCTGAGGACACCGAGCGTGATGCCGATGAGGATCTCGAAGGCGACGGCGACCAGCGTCAGCCGTACGGTCACCGGCCAGGCGTCGGCCATGAGTTCACTGACCGGCTGGCCGTTGAAGGCGGTGCCGAAGTCGCCCTGGAAGATCTGCCCCATGTAGTGCAGGTACTGCTTCCACAGGGGCTCGTCGAGGTAGAGGTCCTTGCGGATCTGGGCGGCGGTGGCGGGATCGGGCGCCCGGTCGCCGAAGAGCGCGGCCACCGGGTCGCCGAGCGCGTACACCATGAAGAAGATCAGGAACGTGCTGCCGATGAACACCGGGATCATCTGCAACAACCGCCGGATCACATAGCGTCCCATGGCTGGCTCCGGGGGGTGATGGTGCGGCGAGGGGGGTCACGCGGCGGCGGACGGCTTCCGGCTCCCGGCTCCCCGCCCCCCCGGGGCCGGGGGGGGCGGGGGGCGGGGGGGGCCCCGGGGGGGGGCGCGCCCCCCCCCCCCGCGCGGGGGGGCCCCCCCCCCC
>NZ_JBEHZD010000608.1:0-4280 GCF_040240285.1 Streptomyces sp. HSW2009
GGGCGCGCGGGGGGGGGGCGGGGGGGCGGGCCCCCCCCCGGGCGCCCGGCGGGGCACAAAACCCCCGGGCCCCGCGGGGGGGGGGGCGGCCGGCCGCCCCCTGGAAGGTGCCGACCTGATCGCCGATCAGGTTGGATCACTCCAGGGATCAAGCCCGCGAGAGGCCCACATCTGGGGGTGTTGCGTCAAGATTTCGGCACCATTAGCCGCTGCCATGGCGTAGGTCTTGGCCTTAGCCACTGCTGCTACTGCCGGTGCCTGGGTCGGTCGCTCACTGCGGAGTCCCCGAGCCAGCAGGGTGACCAGGGATTCCGGACGCGCAGCGGTCGTACCGAAGGCGAAAGCGCCGAACTCGGACGCGCCGAAGCTGGACACACCGGTGCCCTGTGCAGAAGAGCCGAGCGGGCAGGCGGCGACGACCGAGCGATCGGTTGCTTTGGTGGTGATGTAGTAAGTGATCATTTGGTCTTCGCCTCCTCTCGGCTCTCGGGACCGGTCCGGTGGGACCTGTCCATCTAGGTCAGTAGAACATGAATCCATCGGGTCTCGGAAGGCCCGTTGTCTCCGTGCTCGGAAGGCTATGGCTAGGCCCTCCGCGCGCGCAAACTATTTTTTCGACGAGTTTTTTCGGGGCCCGTCGAGAGCCGCCGGATCTTCCCCCGCGCACAGGGCGAGCACGTCAGGGCCGTACGTGCGGAGTTTGCGGGCGACGACCCCGGGGATCGCCGAGAGCTCGGCCTCGGTCTCCGGAGTGGCCTCGGCGATGGCGAGCAGCGTCTTGTCGGTGAAGACGCAGTACGCCGGCTGGCCCAGCCGGGCGGCCTGCTCCGCCCGCCAGTCAACGAGCCGGTCGTGCAGCCCCTCGTCGAGCTCGGACGGACAGTCCTCGCACCGCATGAGCTTCATCTCGCCCGGGGCCGTCAGTGACCTGCCACACACCCGACAGCGCACCGGGCCGCGCGGGCGCCGTCGCACGGTGGCGCCGCGCTCGACGCCCGCCGTGCCGCGGACGGTCCCCGGGGCGCCGGCGCGGGCGGCGGCGCTGGCCCCGGAGCCGGGCCGCAGGCCGTCCAGGAAGCGGCTGGGGCGCCGGTTCGGGCGCCCGCCCGGGGAGCGTGAGAGCGCCCAGGACAGGGTGAGGTGCTGGCGGGCCCGGGTGACCCCGACGTACAGCAGCCGCCGCTCCTCCTCGATCTGCTGGTCGGTCTTGGCGTGACTGATCGGCATCATGCCCTCGGTGAGGCCGACCAGGAACACGGCGTCCCATTCCAGGCCCTTGGCCGTGTGCAGGGAGGCCAGGGTCACGCCCTCGACGGTCGGGGCGTGCTGGGCGGCGGCGCGCTCGTCGAGTTCGGTGACGAAGTCCCGCAGGGTGGCCTCGGGCCGGGCCCCGACGAACTCTTCTGCGAGGCGAACCAGCGCCGCCAGCGACTCCCAGCGCTCCCGGACCGCGCCCGCGCCGACCGGGGGCTGTGGCGTCCAGCCCCGGGTGCCGAGGACGGCGCGCACCTGCGCGGGTATGTCGGCGTCCTCCAGGCCGGGCGCCGCCCCGCCCGCGCGGGCCGCGCCGCGCAGCAGCAGCCCCGCCTCGCGCACCTCGGCCCGCTCGAAGAACCGCTCGCCGCCGCGCATCTGGTACGGGATGCCCTGGTCGGCGAGGGCCTGCTCGTAGACCTCCGACTGGGCGTTGATGCGGTAGAGCACGGCGATCTCGCTGGCCGGGACGCCCGCGTCGAGGAGGGCGCCGATGCGGCGGGCGGTGCCCTCGGCCTCCGTGGGCTCGTCCCCGTACTCCGCGTATCCCGGGTCGGGGCCGGGGTCGCGCTGGGAGAGCAGTTCCAGCCGGTGTTCGGCGGCACGGCCGCGGGCCGCGGCGAGCAGGCCGTTGGCGAGGCGGACGACCTGGGGGGTGGAGCGGTAGTCGCGGACGAGCTTGACGACGGTGGCCCCCGGGTGGCGGGTGCGGAAGTCCAGCAGGTGGTCGGGGGTGGCGCCGGTGAAGGAGTAGATGGTCTGGCTGGCGTCGCCGACGACGCACAGGTCGTCCCGGTCACCGAGCCACAGGTCGAGCAGGCGCTGCTGGAGCGGGCTGACGTCCTGGTACTCGTCGACGACGAAGTGTTGGTACTGGGCGCGCACCTGGTCGGCGATGTCCAGCCGGTCCTGGAGCACGGCGACGGTGAGCAACAGCACGTCCTCGAAGTCGATGACGCCGCGGTCCCGCTTGAGCTGCTCGTACATCGCGTAGATCCGGCTGGTCTCGGCCGGGTCGCGGGGGGCCTCGCGGGCGGCCTTGGCGATGGCCGCCGGATAGTCCTCGGGGACGGTCTGGGTGACCTTGCACCACTCGATCTCGCTGGTGGCGTCGCGCAGCTCGCTGCGGTCCAGGCGGATCGTGCAGCGGGCGGCGGCCTCCGCGACGAGCTGTGCCTTGCGCTCCACGAGGCGGGGCATCTCGCCGCCGATCGCGCGCGGCCAGAAGTAGTGCAATTGGCGCAGCGCCGCCGAGTGGAACGTACGGGCCTGGACGCCGCTCGCGCCCAGTTGCCGCAGGCGTCCGCGCATCTCGCCGGCGGCCCGGTTGGTGAAGGTCACGGCGAGGACGCTGGCGGGCTGGAGGATGCCCGCACGCACCCCGTAGGCGATCCGGTGGGTGATCGCTCGGGTCTTGCCCGTGCCGGCGCCCGCGAGCACGCACACCGGGCCGTGCAGGGCCGTGGCGACCTCGCGCTGCTCGGGGTCGAGGCCGTCGAGCACCGCATCGGCGGAGGCCGGGGCGCCCGGGAAGAGCGCGGGGTGGCCGCCGCCCGGGGCGAGGGGTGCGTTGCTTGCTGTCACCCCGCCATGCTGCCAGGTGCCGAGAGGGCCGCGACCCGGTTGTCCACAGCCCAGGGGTTGCGGTCGTATTAATGCCGCGGGGCGGGGGGGGGGGCGGGGAGCGACGGCCGCGCCGCCGGGTCGGGGCGTCCGGGTCGGGGCGGGGACGTACCAGCCCCGTACCAGCCCCGTACCGGCCCCCTGCCGGCGGCGCGCCGGATGCGGCGGGGCGTGGTGGGAATGGTCGGGGGTGGGTGCGCGTTGTACGACCGCAACCGCGACGAGAGCCAACCCAAGGAGCGCGAGGACCGATGTCGGGCACTGTGACGATGTACAGCACCACCTGGTGCGGCTACTGCCGCCGCCTCAAGGGCCAGATGGAGCGCGAGGGAATCGCGTACACGGAGATCAACATCGAGCAGGACCCGGAGTCGGCGAAGTTCGTGGAGCAGGTGAACAACGGCAACCAGCTCGTGCCCACCGTGCTCTTCCCGGACGGTTCGGCGCTCCCCAACCCGTCGTTGGCGCAGGTCAAGGAGAAGCTCGGCGTCTGAGCCGCCCGCGCGACCCGCGCGCTGACGGACACCCCGAGTCCCCGACCGGCACGACGACCGGCCGGGGACTCGCGCGTACGGGTGCGTATTGCGGCGCGGCCGGCATGAGTGCGGCACCGCGGCGCGGCCGGCACAGGTGTGAGTGCGGGGTACGGGGCGGGGTGGGTGAGCGCGCGTGCGTGCGCGGGGCTGTGCGGTGTGGTGGGGATCGGCGGGCACTGGCTTGTTGGTTGTGGCTGCGGCTGCTGGCCGTGGTGGCTGCCTGGTGCTCCGCTCAGCCCACCAACCCGCGCCGGCCCCTGCTCGCCCCGACCCCGGCCAGCCAACTCAGGCTCAGGCCCGCCCGACCCGCCCGGGGGCGTAGGCCGGCCCCAGCCGGTCCAGGCTCGGGCCCGCCCGCCCCGCCAAGGGGCGTAAGTCGGCCTCGCCCAGCCGGCCAAGGCTCAATCCCGCCCGACCCGCCGGTGGGCATGAGCCTGCCGTGGTCGATCGCCGACGACGTCGCGTACGCGCGTACGCGATGTGACGCGCTCGGCAGCCGGCCACGGCCAAGAGCAGCCCGGCGGCGAGGGACGGCACTGCCCGCACCCGGCAGCGGGCGGGGCAGCACCCACCCGGCACGCCGAATGGCCACACACCCGACCCACCGGCCCCAGCCCAGCCGGCCGGTAGCGCTCCCCTCAGCACGCCCCGCTCCGGCCCCGGGCAACCGTGAGTTCAGCCGCACCCAGGCCCCGAGGCACCGTGAGCTCAGCCCCCGCCCGGGCCCCGAGGCACCATGAGCTCAACCCCGCCCAGGCTCCGGGGCCACCACAGTGAGGTGGGGCCCCCGCGGCCCCCGGGGCGCCGGGGCGCCCGCGGGCGGGGGGCCGGCCGGGGGGGGGCCCCGGGGGGGGGGGGCCCCGGGGG
>NZ_JBEHZD010000609.1:0-4279 GCF_040240285.1 Streptomyces sp. HSW2009
CCCCGCCTGAGGTCAATCAGCCCCCGGGGTGGGCGGGGCGGGCGGGCCGGGCCCAACCGGCGCGGCCGGTCGGCGGCGGCCCCGGCGACCGGGCCGGCGAGCGACCTGCCGGGGCCGCCGGCAGGTTGGGGAACGGCGGCGCCCGGTGGGGTGAACGCACTGCGGGCGCGCGCTATGCGTTGCCCAGGGGTCTGCCGGGCGTGCGGGTCCTCGGCGGTCACCGCTCCCCCACCACCCCGGGGTGCAGCAGCGCGCCGATCTTGCGCACCGCGAGGTCGTTGCTCGGCCCGAGGTAGGCGGAGTCGGAGAGCGTGACGTAGCGGTTGTTCTTCGCCGCCGGCCACTGCGGGAACTGCTTGAGCAGCTTGCGGGCGTACGCGGCGGGGTTCTTGTCCTGGTAGCCGATGACCACGAGGGCGTCCACCGGTTCCGCCGCGACCTTCTCCTTGCTGAGGTCGGCGAAGGTGTTCTTGGTGACCGAGGCGAACGCGTTGGTGCCGCCGGCCTTGGCCAGGATGTCGTTCCAGATGCCGTTGGCTGCCACCGAGCTGAAGTCGTTGCCGCCCATGGACATGTTGGAGAAGACGACCATCACCCGCGGGCGCTTGCCGCCCTCCTTCCGGACGGCGTCGCTGACCTGGGCGACGTTGCGTCGGGAGGCGCTGATGAGTTGCTCGGCCCGGTCCTTGACCTGGAAGATCGTGCCGAGTTCGCGCAGCAGCCGGTAGCTGTCCTCGATGGTCATCTTGGAGGTGTCCTCGTCGCAGCCCTGCGGCGAGACGTAGCTGTTGGCCGCGACCGAGGCCAGGTCGTCGCGGGTGGCGAAGCCGTTGCCCGAGTTGAAGCCGTACGCCGTGGTGGACAGCACCAGGTCGGGGCGGAGTCCGAGCATCGCCTCGCGGGGGATGTCGAACGCGTCGTTGGGCTTGACGCCGCCGTCGGGCAGCTTCTCGATGGCAGCGGCGCGGCCGGCGACCTCGGAAGCCCCGTACGACTGCTGGTTCGCCACGATCCGGTCGCCGAGCCCGAGCGCGAGCAGCGAGGAGACCTCGGCCACCGATGCGCCGTTCATGACGACGACCCGGCTGGGCGCCTTGGTGTACGTGGTGGTGCGATCGCAGTTCTTCAGCGTGACCGGATAGCCGGCGCCAGAACGCCCGCCCTTCGCGGCGTTCTCCGTCGTCGCGGTGGACATGCTTCCGCCGCAGGCCGCCGTGACCAGGCAGAGTGCCCCGGCCAGCACCGCCATGGCGGGCCGTTTCTTTTGCATGCGGGCTCCTTGGGGGTGGGTCGGACTCCGCCTCAGTAGTCGGGGCGAAGGCCGACCCAGTTCCCGCGGTGCGCTAACCCGCCGCGTTCACTGCTGTCCCACCACCCCCGGTCGGGCGGGGCAGGATGCCGGTTTTGACGCAGTGATCCAGGTATCGGAAGACCAGCGATCGGTCGATGGGCGGACACTGGATGCCGGTGTCGGCGAGGCCGCGCCGTACGTTGTCGGAGCGGATGTCGCCGAGCCCGAGTTCCGGTTCGGCCGCCGCGCCGTCCGACTCCGGGGCACTGCCACCGCTACCAGCGGGCGCCGCGGTGGCGGAGGCCGCGGCCCCCGAGCCCGCGGCCCCCGAATCCGCAGTCTGCGAGTCCGCAGTCTGCGAGTCCGCGCCCTGCGGCGCGTCGCCCGCCGGCTCACCGCCGTCGAAGGTGTCGAAGAAGGCGAGCGTGGTGGTGGCGACGTCGGCGGCGCGCGGCAGTTCGGCGCGCCAGCGGGCCAACGGCATCCGGCGCACCGGGTAGCCGTACTCCGCGATCCAGCCGTACAGGTCGTCGAGGCGCACCTGCGGGGCCGGCGCGTGGTTGAAGACCGTGCCGTGCTGCTGGCCTGCGCCGCGGGCGAGGTGCACCACGGCGCGGGCCACGTAGTCCACCGGGGTCCACACCTCGGCCTCGAACAGGTCGGGCACGATCCCCGCCGGAATGCCGGCGCGCAGCACGCTCCAGACGAAGTCGCGGTCGTTGACATAGCCGGTGTCGGGGGCGCCGACGACACGGCCGAGGCGGTGCACGGTGACCGGCAGACCGCGTTCGGCGGCCTGTTCGGCCAGCCGCTCGGAGGCCCACTTGCTCTGCTGGTAGCCGTAGATCAGGCCCGGGTGCGGGGGCAGGAACGCCTCCGGCACCTCGGGGCTGTGGCTGCGCGGCGGGGTGGTGGAGAGCGTGGAGACCAGGTGGAACGGGACGCTCCGGGGGGCCGCGAGGCGCAGCAGCTCCCGGGTGGACTCGGTGTTGGCGGCGCGCAGGCTGGAGTACTCGCGCATGATGCTGACCGTGGCCGCGTTGTGGAAGATCGCGTCGACGCCCGCGGCGAGTTCGGCGAGCCGGTCCGCGCTGAGTCCGAGGCCCGGCTTGGCCAGGTCGGCCGGCTCGGCGACGATGCGCTGGGCGGCCTCGCCGAGCGCCAGTTGCTGCGCGTCGAGCGCCTGCCGCAGCCGGGCCGCGGCCTGCCCCTGGTCGGCCGCCCGGACCAGACACACCACCTCGGCGTCCGTGCTGGCCAGCAGTTCGGCCAGCAGGTGTACGCCGACGAAGCCGGTGGCGCCGGTGAGCAGCACCCGGCGGGGCGCCGCGTACCGGTCGGCCGGAACGGCGTCGGCCGTGGCCGCCGGGGCGATGTCGGCGTCCAGGACGGCGTCCCGGGCGACGGCCGCCACCGCCGGCGGCAGCCCGTCAGCCGAAGCGTCCGATGCGGCCGTTGCGTCCGGCGCGGCCTGTTCGGCGGCGGACCCGTGGGCCTGGGCCGCGCTCGGCGCGGCCTTGGCGGCGGACCCGCCGGCCTGTTGGACGAGGTGCGCGGCGAGGTCGGCCGCGGTCGGGTACTGGAAGAGCCAGGCGACCTTCACCTCCCGGGCCAGTTCCACGCCGAGCCGGTTGGCGACCTGGATGGCCTGGAGCGACTGGGCGCCCAGGTCGAAGAAGTCGTCGCGCGGGCCGATCTGTGCGGAGCCGAGGACCTGCGCCCACACGCCGATGATGGCCTGCTCCAGCGGGTCGCCGGCGGGCTCGGCAGCCGGTTCGCCGGTGGCGGTCTCCGGGTCGGCGGCCGGTGCGCCCTCCAGCGCGGCCAGCGCCTTGCGGTCGATCTTGCCGGAGGCGGTCAGCGGCAGCCGCGGGTGGAAGACCAGCGCGGAGGGGACCATCGCGGCGGGCAGGTCGGCGCGGAGCCCGGCCCGTACGTCGGTGGCCTCGGGCGCGGGCCCGTCGGCCACCAGGTGGGCGACGAGCCGGCGGGTGCCGTCGGGCAGGATCTGGCCGACCACGGCCGCCTCGCGCAGGCCCGGCTGGCGCAGCAGGGCCGCCTCCACCTCGGTGGGGTGCACCCGGTGGCCGCTGATCTTGAACTCGCCGTCCACCCGGCCGACGAAGCGCAGCAGCCCGTCGTCGCCGAGCCTGACCAGGTCGCCGGTGCGGTAGGCGCGCGGCGCCTGGTCCGTGCCGATCGGTCGGGCCAGTGGTGCGAAGCGCTGGGCGTCGGCGGTGCGCGCGCCCCGGTAGCCGAGCGCCAGCGCCGCGCCCACCAGGTGCAGTTCGCCGACCACGCCGGACGCGTCGGTGCCCGGGGCGGCCGGCGCCTGGTCGTCGGCGACGGGGACGAGGACGGCGCGGGTGCCGGGCAGCGGGCGGCCGATCGGCACGTCGCCGGCGGCCAGTTCGGGGGCGTGCAGGTCGGCGACGGTGGCGACCACGGTCGCCTCGGTCGGCCCGTAGGTGTTGAACAGCCGCACCGCGCCGCCCACCGCGCGCCGCCAGCCGTCGACCCGCTCGGGCACCGCGGCCTCGCCGCCGATGATCACCGTGCGCAGCGTGTCGGGGAGCGTGGCCGCGCCGGTGGCCAGCGCGTAGGCGACCTCGTGCCAGTACGCGGTGGGCAGGTCGAGCACGCTGATCCGCAGCCGGTCGCAGGCGGCGGCCAGGGTGGGCACCGACTCGGTCATGGCGTCGGTGCGCACCACCAGGGTGGCGCCGGCGCACAGGGTCAGGAAGATCTCCTCGACGCTGGCGTCGAAGTGCAGCGGCGCGAACTGCAACACCCGGTCGTCGGCGGTCAGCCCGTACCGCTCGGTGGCGCCGGCGACGAAGTGGGCGAGCGCGCCGTGGCCGATCTCCACGCCCTTGGGGGCGCCGGTCGATCCCGAGGTGTAGATGACGTACGCGAGGTCGCCGGGGGCGGCGGCGTGGTGGGCCGGCGCGGGTGCGGCGGCCGGTGCGGGCGCGGCCGGGGCCCCGT
>NZ_JBEHZD010000061.1:0-23055 GCF_040240285.1 Streptomyces sp. HSW2009
GGGGGGGCGGGGGGGGGGGGGGGGGGGGCCCGCGCCCCACGGGGCGGGGGGGGCGGGGGCGGGGGGGGGGGGGGGCGGGGGGGCCGGCCCACCGCGCGTACCGGGAGGAGACCCCGAACGCGGCCGGGACCTCCTCCCGCTCCCGTACCAACTGGCCGGGCCGTGCGTCCAGCCCGGCCAGTGCGGTGCGGAGGTCCGCGAGGCGGCTCCTCACGCCGCGCCCTCCCGGGCGGGTTGCGCGGTGCCCGCGGCAGCCTCGGTGGCCGGCCCGGTCCCGGCGGTGGGACCGGTCCCGGCGGTGGGTCCGGTGCCGGTGGCCGGTCCGGTGCGGGCGGCCCCGATGTCAGCGGGCTCGGTTCCCGTGGCCTCGGCGGCGGGTTCCGGGCCGAGGAGACCCGCGGCCTTCCGCTCGGCGAGCCGGACGAGTTGGAGTTCGGTCAGCTCGTGGATGCGGGCGCGGTACGGGCCCTCGGCGACGCCGGGCGGCATGCCGTGTTCCGTCGCTATCCGGCGCACCTTGTCGATCACCTGCTCCACCCGGCCGGGGGAACGGACGGTCGCCTCGTCGCGCTTGTGCTCGGTCAGCTCCATGACGATGGCCGTGCGCTGTGCGAGCAACTCGATGATCTGCCGGTCGAGCCCGTCGATGGAGCCGCGCAGGGCCGCGATGCGTTCCATGCCGGTCATGCCGCGGGCACCTCGTCGATCACGAACACGACGGTGGGTTCGTCGTTGGAGCCCTGCGAGCGGTGGCGCTCGTCGCCGGGGATGATGAAGCCCATGCCGGGGCGGCAGGCGACGGAGCGGTTGTCGAAGTGGATGGTGAACTCGCCCTGGAGCACGTAGCCCTGGTGCCCGCGCTCACACCATTCGTGTTCGTCGAAGCCGGCCGGCAGCTCCATCAGCCGGACCCGCAGCCCGCCGGTGTAGGCGATCTTCACGCGTCCGTCGGCGCCGGGCTTGTGCCACTTCTCCCAGGGGATCTGGTCGAAGTCGATGCCGACGAGGGTGGCGGGTGTGGTCGTCATGTCTGACACGCTCCTGGGTTGCTCAGTGGGTTGCTCAGTGGGTTGCTCAGTGGGCGGGTGGGTTGGCTGGCGGGGTGTTGGGTTGCTCAGTGGATTGCCCGGTGGGTGGGTTGCCGGGTGGGTGTGGGTTGCTCGCCCCGTACCGGCTGCTGCTGGCCGCGTACCGGCTGCTGCTCGATCTGCGCGGCGCCCCGCTCCCCGCGCGTGCCGCGCTCGACCCGTTCGTTGCGGTCGTCCAGCGGGAGGATCGGGCTGCCGCCGGCGGCCCGGGCGGCGCGCAGCAGCAGCGCCATGTCGATCATGCGGTGGGCCATCCGCTCCAGCGCGTCGAGCCCCTCGGTGTCGTTGAGCCCGGGCTCGCGCGAGGTGTTGCGGAGCAGGGCCGGGAACCCGCTGCCGACCAGGATCATGCGGTTGAGCAGCAGGTTGTCCACGAGTTGGTTGTGTACGGAGGCGTCGCTGTAGCGGCGTCCTGTGACGATGATGCCGCCGACCTTGTTGGCGAGCGGCCGGTCGAAGCGCAGGAAGCCGACGCCGGCCCGTTCGATGAAGATCTGCATCAGGTGGGCGAGGCCGAAGCCGTGGACGGGGACGGCGTAGATGATGCCGTCGGCCTGTCGCATCTTCTCCACGATGCCCGGCATGTCGTCCGCGAGCGCGCACGGCGTGGGCCGGCTGTTGCAGTCGCCGCACGGGCTGCACGGCGAGATGCGGTGGTCCCGCAGGTAGACGGTGTGGAATGCGGCGCCGCGGCTCCGTACCAGGTCACCCGCGTACGCGAGCGCCAGATCGGTGTTGCCGCCGGCCCGCTCTGACCCCGAGATGCCGAGGATGACCGGTCGTGCTCCCCCTACTCCGTGCATGACGAACCCCCCTTGAATCACAGGCTGTTCCGGGGCCGGCCGGGCGGCCAGCCCCGTCGTGCGCCGATCAGTCGGTGAGCTTCCCTGCGAAGTAGTCGATGTACGCCTGCATGTCGAAGTGGCCGTGGCCGGAGAGGGAGAACAGGATGCTCTTCGCCTCGCCGGACTCCTTGCAGGCCAGCGCCTCGTCGATGGCGACGCGTACGGCGTGCGTGGACTCGGGCGCCGGCACGATGCCCTCGTGCCGGGCGAAGGTCACCCCGGCCTCGAAGCAGGCGGTCTGCGGGACGGCCCGGGCCTGGAGGTAGTCGAGTTCCTTCAGGGCGCTGATGATCGGCGACATGCCGTGGTAGCGGAGGCCGCCGGCATGGATGCTGGGCGGTACGAAGTCGTGCCCGAGGGTGTGCATCCGGGTCAGCGGGGTCATGCCCGCGGTGTCGCCGAAGTCGTAGTCGTAGCTGCCCTGGGTGAGGGTCGGGCAGGAGGCCGGTTCGACGGCGATGGCCCGCACCGCGCGCCCGCCGCGCAACTGCTCGCCGATGAAGGGCAGTGCGAGCCCGCCGAAGTTGGAGCCGCCGCCGGCCGCGCCGATGATCACGTCCGGGTAGTCCTCGGCCAGCTCCATCTGGAGCTGTGCCTCCTGGCCGATGATCGTCTGGTGCAGCAGTACGTGGTTGAGCACCGAGCCCAGCGCGTACTTGGCGCTGCCGCCGCTGGCCACCGCGGCCTCCACCGCCTCCGAGATGGCCAGGCCCAGGCTGCCGGGCGAATCCGGGTCGGCGGCGAGCGCGGCCCGGCCGGCCTCGGTCAGGGTGCTGGGGCTGGCCGTGACGCTGGCCCCGAAGGTCTCCATCAGGCCGCGCCGGTAGGGCTTCTGCTGGTAGCTGACCTTGACCATGTAGACCTCGCAGACGAGGCCGAAGTACTGGCAGGCCAGGGCGAGCGAGCTGCCCCACTGGCCGGCGCCGGTCTCGGTGGTGAGCCGCTGCACGCCGGCCCGCTTGTTGTAGTACGCCTGCGGGATGGCGGTGTTGGGCTTGTGGCTGCCGGCCGGGCTGACGCCCTCGTTCTTGAAGTAGATGCGGGCCGGGGTGTCGAGCGCGCGCTCCAGGCGGCGGGCCCGCCCCAGCGGGCTCGGCCGCCACTGGCGGTAGACGTCGAGCACCGCGCCGGGGATGTCCACGGTGGCGGCGGTGGTGAGCTCCTGGACGATGAGCTCGGGCGGGAACAGCGGCTCCAGATCGGCCGCGGTGATCGGCTCCCGCGTTCCCGGGTGCAGCATCGGGTCCAGCGGCTTCGGCAGGTCAGCGAGGATGTTGTACCAGGTGGTGGGCGTGCGGTCCTCGGACAGCAGGAACTTCGTCTGGTTCATGAGCACTTTCCTGTGAGTGGGTGGGGCGGATCGTGCGGGTGGAGCGGCTTGGGCGGGTGGGGCTGGGTGGGACTTGCCGCGCCTGGGGGTGCGGGTCCGTACGGGTGGTGGTGGTCGCCGCACCTGGGTGGCGCGGGTCGTACGGGTGGTGCTCGCCGCACCTGGGCGCCGCTCGCCGCACCTGGGTGGTGCGGTCGTACGGGCGCCGCTCACCGCGCCCGGGTGGCGCGGCTCGGGCCTTCGTGCGCCGGCGATGGTGCGCCTGGGATGGTGCGGCTGTCGGGCGGTCAGGTGCCGGGACTCAGGGCGTCGCTCACCTGTGTGGGTGACGTGGGCGGGGTGGGTGGCTTCGGTGGCGTCGCCGCCGTCGGCCGCGGCCTGATCCGCAGCAGCGCGTACCCGACCATGCCGACCAGCGGCGTGGCCAGCAGCACCGTGAAGACGGGCTCGTGGCCGTGGGTGGACCACAGGGTGCCGAGGCCGGCGGGGACGGCGAGTCGGGCGAGGCCGAGGACGAAGCCGTTGAGCGCCATGAAGCCGCCCACCCGGTCCTCGCTCACGTGGTCGGCGATGTAGGTCGGCACCACGACCGAGACGATGATCTCGCCGAGCGTCCACACCGCTGTGGACAACAGGATGGCCGGCAGCGAGAACGCGAAGACGATCACCGCGAGCCCCGCCGCCCACAGCGCCCCTGCCACCTGGAGCAGCAGCTTGGTGCCGTACCCGCCGAGCTGTTTCTCCAGGACGAGCCCGAGGCTGACCACGACCACGCTGTTGATCGTGTACACGATGCCGACCATGCTCGCCGAGTCGTCCAGGACGGTCGTCACGGCCAGCGGCAGCGCGTACTCCAGGCCGATCAGCGGCACCACGTAGCAGAACGAGATCAGGACGAACAGCAGCACGTGGCCGTGGCCGAGCGGTCCGGTGGAGCGGCCTGCGGTGCGGCCCGCGCCGCCCTCCCTGCGGTCCCGCGGCACCCAGATCGCGATCATGGCGGCGCAGGCGCGGCCGGCCGCGATGTTGCCGGCGAACATCACGGAGTACGAGTACGCCGCGGCGACGCCGCCGAGCAGCGGCCCGACGCCCATGCCCAGGTTGTTGCCGACGTAGCTGATCGTGTAGGCGAAGGGGCGCTGTTCGGGCGTGGTCAGGTCGGCGACCAGGGTGTTGGACGCCGGGTTGAACATGCCCATCCCGACCAGCGCCACGAACAGCAGTCCCGCGTACGTCCACGGCGGCCCGTCGAGCACGGCGAGCCCCAGATAGCCGGCCGCGTTCAGCAGCAGCGCGGCCAGCAGTGCGGTGCGCCGCCCGCGCCGGTCGCACACCGGGCCGCTGAGCAGGCTGCCGACCAGCAGCCCGGTGCTGCCCACCGAGATGAGCAGCCCGGCCTCGCCGGGCCCCAGCCCCTTGCCGCGCACCAGGTAGAGCGCGAGCAGCGGGAAGACGAACATGCCCGCCCGATTGACGAAGGAGGCCAGGAACAACACCCGCAGCGCGAGCGGGAGTTCCTTGAACCGGGTCCACCACATGGCTCAGACCTGCTCGGTCGTCACGCGGAAGGAGTCGCGCACGGTCTTGAAGCGGGCCCGCACGTCGTCGAAGTCGCTGCCCTCGCACACGTACCAGCCGAGCACGTCGTTGGAGCGGGTCGGCGGCGCCAGCACGTCGCCGACCTCCTTCCACACGTCCGCGTCCAGGACCGCGTCCAGCGCGGTGAGCTCGGCCGGCGTGGTGATGGCGGTGATCGTGCCGTACGCCCCGGACGCCAGGTACTCGGTGCCGATCTCCGGGCCGAGGCGGGCCGCGGGCCGGTGCTGCGGGTCGAGTTCCAGGCGGCACCACTCGCCGGCCAGGTTGATGCCGCGGCCCGCCTCGATGGCCGGCACGATGGAGCCGCCGCCGGCCCGCGCGCCGGCCTCGCCGAACACCACCTCGCCGTCGTCGAGCAGGAAGAACTCGGCGTGCACCACCCCGGTGTCCAGGCCGAAGCCGCGCAGCACGACCGTGTTGAGCGCGATGATGCGCTGTTCGGCCGGGGTCAGGTGGTGCTTGCGGGAGATGGTGCCGCCGGGCTCGTCGCGGTAGTCGAGCACCGAGTACGTGTACTGCGAGAGCTGCTCGAAGACCGGATCGCCGCCCTGGAAGAGCGAGTCGACGTGGTATTCGGTGCCGCGGATGAACTCCTCGACCCGGTACTCGTGCCGGTCGTCGCCCATCTCGGACCAGACCCGGTCGAGCTCGGCCCGGTCCTCGACCCGGTAGGTGTTGCCGCAGGCCCAGCCCGCGTACGGCTTGATGACCAGCGGGTAGCCGACCGTCTCGGCGAACTCGGCGACCGCGCCCACCGTGTCCGGCCGGCAGGACCTGGCCACCCGCACGCCGAGTTCCTCGGCCCGGCGGTGCATGACGTTCTTGTCGCGGAAGTTGAGCGCCTGGTCGGGGGTGAGGCCGGGGATGTCGTGGTCGCGGCGGCAGCGGCTGGCGGGCAGCACGTCGCCCTCGAAGAGCGGGAAGATCCGCTCGATGCGGTGCTCGGCGACGATCGTGTCGACGGCGGCGCGCACCGCCGCCGTGTCGTCCAAGTCGGCGTAGTAGCAAGGGAATTGCTCGGTCTCAGGGGCGGACTCGCCGCTCGGCAGCAGTACGACGGTGTCGACGCCGAGTTCGGCCGCGGCGCCGGCGACGCTGCGGAACTGGGCGGTGTAGCGGCCGGCGGCGGGCCGGTAGACGACGAGGATGGAACGGTTCATGCGGGGCTCCTCACACGGATGGGCGCGGCCTTGGGGCAAGGCGCGCGGTCAGCCGACCGGCGCGTCCTGCGGGCCCTTCGGGGCGCCCGTCGGGGTGTCCTGCGGGGTGTCGAACAGCACCCCAAACGACGCGGTCCGGTCGAGCACCAGCGGTTGCCCCGGGGCGCCGCCGAGGTCGGTGAGCGCCTTGGTGAGCAGGCCGAGTGCCTGCTCGACGGCGGCGCGCCCGTCCTCGTGGGCGGACTCCACGGTGAGCACGATCCGGCGCAGCCCCACGTCCGTCCCCACCACCGCGCCCTGCCGCCAGTTCCAGCGGCGGGAGTGCGCGCGGCCCTGCCGGTCGGCGTAGACGACCTCGCCGGGCTCGGGCCGCGCGGGCGCGTCGGGCGCGCCCCGCGGCAGGTACGTCTCGTCGCCGCGGGCGAGCCGGACGTCGAGCCGGTCCGCGATGTCGTCCACGGTGCAGGCGGCCACCGGCAGGTGGCTGCCGAGCGACACGGCGTTGCAGAGGTCCACCAGGGAGTTGATGCGCGGCAGCCGGTCCCCCTTGGCCACCCTGCGCAGGACCGATTCGGCGGCGCAGGGGAAGCGGTTGGGGTTGACGTCCACGGCCCGGTAGGCGTCCCGCCAGGCGGCGATGGCCGGCAGCGCGGCCACGTCCGCCTTGCTGAGCTGCGCGGCGTGCAGCGCGTCCTCGGCGGCCGTGAGCCGGTCGGCCACCGCCGGCACGGACCGTACGACCTCGACCTGCGGTACGGCGATCAGCCCGAGCACGTAGCCGGGCACGCGCTCGGTGAGCTGCGGGTCGATGGCGACGGTGAGCGGGCCGGTGGCGGTGGCAGTGCTGTCCATGGGGCGGTGTTCCTTCTTCTTCCGGGTCGGTGACGGGCCGGGCCCGGGCCGGTGCCGGGGTCCGGTACGCGGGGCCCGGCCGGCCACTGGCCGATCGGACCGCTGATGACGCGACTGACGGTAGGGAGCGGAGGTGCCCCGGGCTGTGGCCAATTCCGGGGAATTCCGGTGGACCACTTGGGTGGGGCGGGGTGTGGTGGCGCAGGGTGTGATGGGGCTTGGTGTGTGGGGGCGCGCAGGGTGTGTCGGGGTTCGATGCGCGACGGCGGGCAGGGTGTGTCGGGGTTCAGTGCGCGACGGCGGGCAGGGTGTGGCGGCCCAGGGTGTGATGGGGCTTGGTGTGCGCGAGCGCGCAGGGTGTGTCGGGGCTTGGCGCCCGGCGGATCAGCGTGCGGCGCGCTCACCAGCAGGTACGGGCGCGGCTCCAACTTCAGCCCCGACTTCAGCCCGGGCATCGGCCCCGATTTCAGCTCGGGCATCGGCCTCGGCGCCGGCCCCCGTCCCGGCCCCCGCCAGGAAGTTCGCGAACAGCCGTAACCCGTCGTCGGTCAGCACGCTCTCCGGGTGGAACTGCACGCCCTCCACCGGCAGCGACCGGTGCCGTACGCCCATCACGTAGCCGTCGTCCAGCGCGGTCGCGGTGACGACCAGTTCGGGCGGCGGGTCGGTGACGATCAGCGAGTGGTAGCGGGTGACGCTCAACTCCCGTGCGGCGCCCGCGAAGACGCCGGCTCCGTCGTGTTCGACGGGGCTGGACTTGCCGTGCATCAGGTGCTGCGCCACGGCGACCCGCGCCCCGTACGCGAGGCCGATCGCCTGGTGCCCGAGGCACACCCCGAGCAGCGGCACCCGCCCCGCGAAGGCGTGCACGAGTTCCACGTGCCCGGAGTCGGCCGGGTGCCCCGGGCCCGGCCCGAGCACCACCGCGTCGGGCGCGGAGGCGAGCAGTTGGTCCGCCGTGCGGGTCCCGGAGCGGACCACGTCGGTGGTGGCGCCGAGGCTGCACAGGTACTGGTCGATGATGTGGCTGAAGCTGTCGTACGCGTCGACGAGCAGCACCTTCGTCACAGCAACTCCTCACCGGTCAGGGCCCAGTGGGTGGCGTTCAGCTTGGCCAGCGTCTCCTGCCACTCGGCGGCGGGCACGGAGTCGGCGACCACCCCGGCCGACGCCTGGGTGCTGTACGTCTCCCCGTCGTACACGGCGGTGCGGATGCACAGCGCGAACACCGCGAAGCCGCGCACGTCGACCAGTCCGATGGCGCCGGCGTAGCAGCCGCGCGGCTGCTCCTCGATGGCGTGGATGAGCTCCATCGCCCGCAGCTTGGGCGCGCCGGTCATGGTGCCGGCGGGGAAGCTGGCGCAGATCGCCGACCAGACGTCCGTACCGGGCCTGACCTGCCCGGACACGGTCGAGACCAGATGGTGCACGGAGGCGAAGGGCTCGACGTCCATCATGGTGTCGACGGCGAGCGTGCCGGGCACGCTGACCCGCCCGATGTCGTTGCGGCACAGGTCGACCAGCATCACGTGTTCGGCCTGTTCCTTGGCGCTGGCCCGCAGTTCGGCCACCCGGCGGGCGTCCTCGGCCGCATCGGGCGAGCGGGGCACGGTGCCGGCGATGGGCCGCATGGTGAGGGTGTCGCCGCTCAGCCGGAGGAAGAGCTCCGGACTGGCGCCGATGACGGTCCGCCCCGCCCACGGCGCCAGGTACATGTACGGCGACGGGTTGCGGTGCCGCAGCCTGCGGTAGACCTGGAGCGGCGTCAACGCGGTCCGCACGTCGATGCGGTGGCCGATCTGGATCTGGTAGACGTCGCCGACCTCGATGTGGCCGAGGCACCGCTTGGCGTGCGCGACGAAGGTTTCCTTGTCGACGGTGTCCTGCACGGAGTCGGGCCGCGGGGCGGCCGGCGGCGCGGCGTCGGTCCCGGCGTCGACACCGGCCGGCGGCTCGGCGACGAGCCGGGCCAGTACGGCGGATAACGGCTCGGGTGCTACGGCAGACGCATCGGCGGGGAACTCCGCGGCGCTGGCCGCAAGATGGCGAACCGTTCCGCCTCGCAGGTCGTACCAGACCGTGTCCCGGAACAGGGTCAGGCTGCACCGCGGCAACTCCGCCGGCCGCCGCTCGGCGGGCAGCCGCTCCATGGCCCACGCCGCCTCGTAGGAGAGCGTGGTCAGGAACCCGAAGGCGAAGGTGTCGGCTGGCACGTCGGTGCTGACCGTGAACGCGCCCTGTGCGGCGCGGACGAGGCGCCAGGCGGTGGGTTGGTCGGGTACCGGCCAGCACAGCCGCTCGCCGCGCGCGGCGCGGGGCCCGGGCTCGGGCTCGGCGGCGGTGGTGCGGGCCCCGGCGGCCGTGGCGTCGGCCCCCGCCGCACCCCCCGCGGTACGCCGCACCCCGGCCGCCTCGTCCAGTGCGGCGGCCAGCCGGTCCCGCAGCGCACCGGAGGCGACAAGTTCCACGTGATCGGCGAAGAGATGCAGGTCAGCGAGGCGGCCACAGCCGACGGCGGCGAAGTGCCGATCGGATTCCGGCCCGTCCAGGCTCTCGAAGAGATAGCGGTCCGCGGCGCTGCGGGTGGTGGCGCCCAGCGCCTCGTACAGCCGCAGCGGGTGCAGCGGATGGCGCGGGTCGTCCGGACGCGGAGCGTGCTGTGGGTGAGGCGCGTGGTGCGGTGCGGTGGATGGCAGTGCGGTCGTGGCAACGTGCACCCGGATGGGGCCCGAGCTCTCGTGCGGCTCGGGCGCCCCGGGTTCGGGCAGGTTGAGCTCTGACAGCAAAGACACAACGAAAGCCTTTCTGATCCAAGCGGACCGAAGGGGTTTCGAGGAATGCACAATGACGCCCATGGCGCGCAGATGATCACTGGTGCCCGCTACCCGTGCGGGCCCTGCTCGCCTGGCTCCCCCCGTACCACCTCGCCACCAGATTCCCCCCGGTGACGATTGTGTGTGCAAAAGGAGTTCATCAGATGTGAGAATGCGTGGCCATACCACTTCGACGTCTGGGGGGAAGACCACTTGTCGTGGCTGCTGCACCTCACGGTGGAACGGGAATCGCGTATTCCGTTGGCCCTTCAGATACGGAGCGCACTGCGGGATTTGATTGAGAGCGGCACTCTGTGGCCCGGGACGCGCATTCCCTCAAGCCGTCAGCTCGCGCTCGACCTGGGGGTCTCCCGCAGTGTGGTGGTCGAGGCGTACGAGCAGCTCACGGCCGAGGGGTACCTGCACACCCGGCACGGCTCGGGCACCACCGTCTCGCTGCGGGCCAGGCCGGCGGAGTCGACCGCCTCCACCCTCGTACCACCCGATCCCGAGCCGGCCCCCGAGGCGATGTGGGACCTGCGCACCGGCACCTCCAACGTGCTGGACTTCCCCCGTCAGGAGTGGGTGCGCTGCGTCACTGCCGTGGTCAGCGCGGCCGGCCCGGACGAACTGAGCTACGCGCCGCCGTCCGGCGTCCCGCTCACCCGCCGCGTGCTCGCCGGCTACCTCGGCCGGGTCCGCGGGGTGCGCAGCTCGCCGGAGAACCTGATGGTCACCTCGGGGTTCGCGCAGGGCCTCGCGCTGGTCTGCAAGGTGCTGGTGGACCGCGGGCACCGCACGCTCGGCGTGGAGGACCCGGGCCACCCGGCCGAGCGCGAGTTCGTCACGAGTTCCGGGCTGCGCCCGGTCGGCATCCCGGTCGACGCGGACGGCCTGTGCGTCGACGACCTGGAGGCCAGCGGCGTACGGGCGGTGCTGGTCACGCCGGGCAACCAGTTCCCCACCGGCGTCCGGCTCAGCCAGCAGCGCCGCGAACGGCTCATCGCCTGGGCCCGCGCCGTGGACGGCTACGTGCTGGAAGACGACTTCGACAGCGCCTTCCTGCACCGCACGGACCGGCTGCCGGCGCTCCAGAGCCTCGCCCCCGACCACGTCATCTACGCCGGCAGCGCCAGCAAGACCCTGGCCCCGGCGCTGCGCCTCGGCTGGCTGGCGGCCCCGTCGGAGCTGATGTCCTCGATCGAGTACGTACGGGCCGGCTGGGACATCGGCTGTTCGGGCCTGGAACAGTTGGCGTTCGCCCGCTTCATCGACACCGGCGCGCTCGACCGCCACCAGCGCCGGCTGCGCACGGAGTTCTACCGCCGCCGCCAACTCATCCGCCGACAGGCCGCGGACGCCCTCCCCGGCACCCGCGTCGTCGGCCGCAACAGCGGCCTCCAGACCTATCTGGAACTCCCCCCGACCATTCCCGAACCCGCCCTGGTCCGCGCCGCCCGCACCCGCTCCGTCCTGGTCCGCGGCGGCACGTTCTACGCCTGCACGGACACCCCCCGGCCACCCGCCCTGGTCCTCAGCTACGCCACGGTGAACTGCGCGGGGCTGGCCCAGAGCCTGTCCGCACTGGCCGTGGAATACCGCCGGTTGGCGACGGGAAACGGGCCGGGGTAGGGCTGCCGGGCGGCCCTCTGCATTCCGAGTTCCGAATATCGAATACGGAATGGGTCCGGGCACTGGGGTGGGGGCTGCGCCCCGGGCATTTCCGGCCCGGCGGTGGATGCAGCTGGGAGCCGCGTCTGTGGTGTACGGACGGGCCGGCGCGACCCGACTGAGATCTCCCGGCGGGAGCCCGAGATCCAACGGCCCGCATACGAAACGTATTGCGGGAGAATTTCGGTGGGCCGGGGATTTCACGGTGGGTGGGGGGTTTTGGTGGAGGGAGTGCGGTGGGGGCGTACGGGAGACCGCGCCGTTCGACAGACCAGTCGGTGGCCTACCCCAGGGGGCAGGAGAGTTCTGGCTTGGTGCGGTTGGGAGCGCAGGTCACGAGGGCCACTGACAGGAACAGGGGGCCGTGCAGGTAGAAGCCGAGAGAGACGTCGCTACCTCGCGTGAGTTGTTCGGTGGCGGACGTGCTCAGGACTTTCAGCCATCTGGTCTGTCTGTCGTGTCGTGAGGCGAACCGGGCTGCGTGCAGAGCGAGTTGTTGCCCGAGCCAGTCGGCTCCCTCCCGGGGGCGGTGGCAGGTGCTGCGGATCAGCCTGGGTGGCTTGAGCAGCCACAAGGCTGTCTCGATCGGGGGCACGTCTGCGGTCCGCCATTCGGTCACGGCTTCTCGGTAGCGCTGTTGTACTTCGTCGGGGCTGGTGGTGGTCGGGGGCAAGGTTGGCGGTGGGCGGCGGATGCTCTCCTTGTCGAACGTGGCCTTTTCGCCGGTCCAGAGGTACCCGTGGACGTGCATCTGCTGTTCCCGTCCGGAGGAAGGGGACGGCGGCCCCGCCCTTCGTGGGGAGGGCCGCCGGTGAACGCATCGTTGGTGGGGCCGTCGGTCAGGCCGCGAGATTGAAGCGCGCCGGGTCGATCCCGGCCGCGTGCAACTCCGCCGTGGTGAACCTCAGGGGCTCGGCGTCAGGCCGCTTGCTGTCACCCATGGCCCAGGCGCCGTCGCCGATGCGGGCGAGCGTCACGCAGGACTCGCCGTCGGGGTGGGTGTTGCCGCCGCACGGCTTGGCGAACTGGGCGCCGTCGAGAGTGAGGTCGTACAGGTCGGACATGGTGGACCTTCCTGATGGAGTGGTTCGGGCATCGGGTGGGCCGTGTTGCTAGCGCTTGGCGTTGGCTGCGCGCTGGTGCTGCTCGTTCGACTGGGCACAGCAAGAAGGCGGTGTCGTCGGCCCTCTGCTTGCCTGCCATGAAGGCAGCGAGTTGCTGTGCGGTCGACTCGATGTCCGCGGTCATGGAGAGACGGTAGGGAGAGGCAGACGCCCGGTGCGAGAAAGTTGCGGCGAGTTGCAGATCTCAGCCGAGGGCTTTGATCGCGGAAGCGATCAGCGAGCGGGCCTGTTGGCCGTACACAGCGTGTCTTTGCAGCTCAGCGAAGGTCTTGAGGTAGTCACGAACCTCGCTCGGTGCGGTCACGGTGACCTTGGCGGTCAGCAACTCGACGGTCACCTGTTCGTCGTCGTAGACGTTGAACGTCTCCACGGGCCACATGGGGCGCTGCCCCCTGGCCGGGATGACGCCCAAGCTCACCGAGGGCAGAGACATCGCGGACGACAGGTGTCTGAGCTGGTTGGCCATGGTGTTGGCGTCGCCCATCTGGTGCCGAAGGACGTCTTCTTCGATGAGCATGACGAAGCGGTGATCGCCCTCACGGAGTACCCGGGCTCGCGCTAGCCGGGCCGCCACTGCCTCGGGGATGTCGTCGGGGAGGTCTCTGAGCCAGACGACCGACCGGAGGACCGCTGTCGCGTACCCCTCGGTCTGAAGGAATCCGGGGACGAGGTCAGAACTGTAGGTACGGAACAGCCTGGTGCGCTCGTGCAGGGCCACGCGGCCCTCTTGGATGTGCCGAAGCGTCTTGGTCCTGTGGAGCCGTCTCCACTGCACGTACATGGACTCGACAGCGCGGTTGGCGGCTATGAGGTCGGCGGCCTGGCCCGGCACGCCGCAGGCGGCACACCACGCGCTGATGTCGGCTTCCGATGGCGTCGTCCTGGCGTTCTCGATCCGCGATGACTTCGCCTTGTGCCAGCCACAACGAGCAGCCAGATCACCCCCGGTGAGCCCTGCGTCCCGCCTCATCTCCTTGAGCCGGCCCGCCAAGGCTTCGCGGGCTGCTTGGGCGCTGGACGAAGGAAGAGCAGACATGGTCTGGCTGTCCGGGGCTGCTGTGGGTTGGGTTAGACCTCGTACTCCTCGTGGGGGACGCCCCGCTCCCACACCGCTTCGAAGGCGTGCAGACACAGCCGGATGACGTCGGGGTCTTCAACATGCTCGACACCTGCGTCGTCCCCGTCACCACTGAAGTGGTTGAAGCGCACCAGGTGGTCATCGAACACCCAGAAGTCGTTTCCGGGTAGTGCGATGCCCGACACCTGCCGCCGCGGAAGCCACTTGACCTCTTCACCGGCAGCGATGTTCTTGAAGGTGCCGCTGTGCAAGAAGCGGGTGTACTCGCTCACCGGCTCGGACACGATGCGAGCCCGACGGATCGCGACACCGCGTGCCGTGGTGCGGGCAATGAGGTCGAGCCACGGCGTCCACCAGGTCTGGCGGTCCTCAGGACGGAGCCGTCGGCCGTCCTTCCAAGCCGCGAACCCGGACTTCTCGTAGTCCACCGCGTACGAGTCCCGCATCTCCAGGTGCGCCGCGCAGTGCGTCGCCGAGTCGAGTAGCTCCTCAAAGGTCGCCAACTGCTGCTTGCTCTGCGGCATCGCATGCCTTCCTGATGATGTCGATCATCCGGTACGGCATCCGAATGACCGCCTCGTCGTCGGGGTGGTGGCTGTCCTTCCGGCACTCCGCCTGAATCTGTTCGTCGGCCAGCCAGCCTTGAAAGATGATCTCCGGCTCGCCCTTCGCCTCAGTGTCCACCCAAGCTGCCGGGCACTTGTCTTCTTCGGTGTTGGGATCGATCCCGATGAACAGTAGTGCCATGACTGCCTCCCGTGTCGGGATGGTTGCGCTCAGTTGCGTGTGACCATCAGTCCTTCGCGCGGTCCGAGTCAAGGGGCGCGCAGGGGCTGACAGGGGCGCGCCTAACGGTGCGCGGTTTCTGTTCGTCCCAGGGCCCGGGGCGTACGAAGCCGCCCGGGTGTGGGCGAACGGGCCTCGGATTGGGGACGATTCGGGGGCGTGATGCGCCGCAGACATGCGGACGGCGCGTGGGTTTTCCCTCCGGGGAAGGGCGCGGGGTGGCTGGGTAGTCAGTGCTGGTCCCGCGCGCGGTAGGAACCTGTCGGCGGGGAGCCCCGTCAGATGCTGCGAGGCACCGGCTCCCGCCAGGGGGGAACCGGTGCCTCGTGTGGTGGGCCGTGGCCGGTCACGACGGGTCGAAGTCGCCAACCTTCACGCCCGCAACGAACGCGGTCCATGCGGCGCTGCCGAAGACGAGAGCGGGGCCGTGCGGGTCCTTGCTGTCACGGATCGGGACGCCAGCGGGGTGGCCGTCCAACACCTCAACACAGCTGTCACCCTCGGTGCCGCTGTATGAGGACTTCCGCCAACCGCTCACAGCAGCCGCGTCGGAGATGCGGTGGTTAGACATGCTTCTCGTATTCCTCCGCTGTAGACCTGAGGATCGCCAGAGATTCTTCCAGGGATCGCGCATCGCTGAGGGCAACATCGTACGCGCCCTGAATCAGTTCGACCTCGGCCGGAGAGTCGTGGATGACGCCCGTCCGCAGTGCTTCGGTGTACGCGATGGGTGGCTGATCCTTGAACCACATGAGACTCACCATGCCACCCAAGAGCGGGGCGCCAGCACCGAACGGCAGGATGTGAACTCGGATTCGCTGACGCTCAGTGAGATCCGCAAGGTGATGGAGTTGTTCGGCCATGACAGCCGGGCCGCCGTATGGCCGCTTGAGAACTCCTTCGTCAAGCAGAGCCCACACTACGGGGGATACAGGATCTTCGAGGATGGCCCCTCGCTTGATCCTCGTTACAACATTCTTGTGCCGCTGCTCTTCGTCCATAGGTGGATAAGCGAGCCTCAGCACCGCGTCCGCGTGCCTCTCCGTCTGGAGGATGCCCGGCACGAAGCACGGGGCGAACTCGCGGATCATCACGGCCTCATGCTCGAACACACGGCATGATTCGAACCAGTGGGGACCCTTATCCGCGGCCCGACCAGGCCGGAACGTCGTCAGGACCGTGCCCGTTCCCAGTGCCCTGTCGAGCGCCAGAGCATCCGTTTCGCTGGGGTATCGGCGGCCCGTTTCAATGGCCGCGATCATGCTCCGCGACATGAGTGCCTCTTTGGCAAGCCTCTCCTGCGTCCAGCCCTTCGCTTCGCGCGCTTCCTTCAGCCACTCACCGTAAGTCGCCGCCATGGCACTCTCCGTCGTTACGATTGCGCTGTGTCACCGAACGTCATTGCTCAGTCTCGGCCGCCGGCGTTGTCTTGAACAAGCGCCAACTGACGTTCGAGAGGATTGTGGTAGTGGACCCAACGGGACGCACGTCTCCAGTAGTTCAGCAGGGGACAGGCGGAGCTGACGAAGAGGAAGAAGGGGCCCGGCGGCAGCTCGACACGTTCGTGGACAGCCCCTCCGCGTCCGAAAACATCCTGAGATGGCCGCCCTGCCAGTGCCCCCTTCACCGTGGCTCCGACGCGACAGAGGGTGAGGTCTGATGGATGGCACGCATCGCGTACTCGTGATGGGCACCCCGCTGCGCTTCTTCCTCAGCTTCGGCGAGGACGGCACCTGGTCACCCGTCACGGACATCGAGTTCCACGACGCGTACCAGGAGTCGATGTTCGACCCCGACGCCCTGCGCAACGACGTCCTGTGCCCCAATCGCCTTCGCGCGGAGTACGAGACCGTCGAGGGTTGGTGCTGGTCGGACGGCCGGGCCGCGTACGGGCTGATGACCCTCGATGACCGGGCGCCGCAGGCGTGCGCCGGGTTGCAATCCCTGACCCACGGAGGCGAAGCCGCGTGAAGCTCGTACATCCCATGAACGCGGTCAAGTCCGCGAACCCGCCCCGCGAGGTCTGGGTGTTCTTGCTGATCCGCTGCCCGGCAGAAAACCCGAAGTACTTCGCGCCGCTGGGCATGTGGCCGCGCGTACTTCAGGTCGTACGGGACGGGTGGGCTTGCCCGCCGGGAGTCATCGTGCAACCGGGGGAGGCGATCGTCGACGCCGCCCGTCGGGTGGCTGACGCATTGGGCATCCGGTTGCCGAAGGCCGCCGCACTGCTCGCTGTGGACCAGCAACCCGCCATCGATGGCGAGCAAGACGAAGAAATTGCTTTCGTCTTCGATGGCGGCAGCGCGGCCGAGAACGCCTTCGCCGATCTGCCCCGCGATCAGGTCGAAGTCGAGTGGTCGGCCGTGGAGAGCCTGGAGCGCGTGGCACTCGTTCACGCCCTGCGTACGCGGCTGCTCGCTGTTGAGCCACCCGTGTTGGTGGAGGGGATGCCGCTGCCCGAGCCCAGGCGGGGGAAGGGTGACGGGGTGCGGGATGAGTAAGCCTCTCACCCGGCTGGCGTTGCGGCTGGTGGTCGATGCGCGGCGGGCTCGGGTGGGCGACCTGATCGAATTGGGTGAGCTCACCCGGCGGGTGACCTGCGTCAAAGGGTCCGACCGTGACACGACACTGGTCGTACGAGACGGGTCGATCACCTTCGCCCACGGCGTCCGCATCGTCGTCCAGCGGTAGCAGGATGGCTGTGGGTTCGGCTAGAAAATCCAAATGCCTTCATGTGGAAGGAAGTTCAGTCATGTCTGTCGCGCTTGATCCGCCTGCCACGTCGCCGCTCGCCGGTATCCACTCTCTTGAGTTGGAGATCACCGGTAAGTGTCAGCTCGCTTGCACGCACTGCCTTTCCGAGTCCAGCCCGCACGCGAGCCACGGCGCGATGACGGCCGCTGATTGGCGGGGGACCATCGCGGATGCTGCCGCGCTCGGGGTTCGGGCCGTTCAGCTCATCGGAGGAGAGCCCACCACCCACCCACACTGGCGGGAGTTCGCGGAACTCGGGCTCGACCTTGGGTTGCGAGTGGAGGTGTACAGCAACCTGTTCCACGTCGCCCCCGACTGGTGGGGCTTGTTCACGCGCGAGGGCGTAACCCTCGGGACGAGCTACTACAGCGACGATCCGGCCGAACATGACAGGATCACCGGGCGCAAGGGGAGTTACACCCGTACCCGGCGCCATATTCTCGAAGCCGTCCGTCGTGGGGTCACGATCCGTACCGGAGTCGTGGGAGTCTTGCCGGGGCCGCGCGGCGCCGAAGCGCGCGCCGAACTGGAATCCATGGGTGTGCAGCACATCGGTACCGACCGGGTACGCGCCGTGGGCCGTGCTGCCCTACCAGGACAGGCGCCGGCGCTGGAGGAGATGTGCGGCAGGTGCACCCGCGGGCGCGCTGCCGTCCTCCCGAACGGAGACCTTGCCGGGTGCGTGCTCTCGCGCGACTTCCCAGTGGGCAACGTGCGGGAGAACCGACTCGGCGACCTGCTCCGTGGGCAGGCATGGGCCGAACTCGCGGCGCGCGTTCCGACTCCCCGTGCCGCGTGTCCTCCGAACGACTCCGGCGACTGTAACCCGGCCAACAAAGAAGCCTGCGCCCCCGCTTACTGACCCGAAAGGCTCCCCACCATGGATTGGGAAAACAAGGCAAGGACTCTCGCGGAGCAGGTGGTTGAGCCGGACTCGCGGTGGTTTTCCGCCGTCGCTGGGGTTGCCCGGCACGAGTTGGTGCCTCGGTGGTGGGACGCTGACGGGGTCGGGCGGTGGGTGTTGCGCGAGGGGCCCGGGGCGGATGGTGCGTGGGCAGATGCGGCGTACGCGGATCGGTCCCTGGTCACCCGGGTCGGTGGGCTCCACGCCGACCATGCCGAACCGGGGGCACTGGCCGAGGGATCGCCCACCTCCTCGGCGACCTTGCCGGGGCTCGTGGTGCGGATGTTGCGGCACGGACGGCTCGGTGACGGGCTGTCCCTGCTGGACCTCGGCACCGGAGGCGGCGGGCTCGCCGCGTATGCCTGCCACCGGTTCGGGGACGCGTCCGTGACCAGCCTCGACGTGGACCCGTACCTGGTCAGTGCGGCGCGCGACCGGCTCGCGGGCCTGGGATACGAGCCGAGGATGGTCGTCGCGGACGCCACCGCGGACGTGCCCGGTTCGTACGACCGCATCGTGTGCACGGTCGCGCTCCCTCCGGGGGCGGGGCTCCGCGCCGTGCTCGGTGCGCTGGCTCCCGGCGGGCGCATCGCCACGACGCTCGCGCGTACGTCCCTGGTCGTCACCGGGTGGAAGGACGCGGACGGGAGCGTGGTGGGGCGGGTGGAGCGGGACATGGCGGGGTTCATGCTCACCCGGTCCGGCGACGACTACCCGCCCGCCCTCACCGAACTGTTCGCCACCGCCCGTGCGGCGGACGGTGACGGGGGCGGGCCCACCACGGGCCGCTACCCCGTGGTGGACGTCGCCGACGCCTGGGAGCTGCGGTCCATGCTCGAAATCACCACGCCCGGCGTGGAACTCGGGTACGAGACCAGCGGGCGCACCCGTACCGCCTACCTGGTACACCCAGACGGATCGTGGGCGCGCGCGACCGCCGAGTGGATCGACCCACCCCGCGTGCATCAGGGCGGGCCACAACGGCTGTGGGACGCGTTGGAACGCATCCGCAACCGGCTCAACGCGGAAGGTTCGTTGCCGCTGCTCGGGGCACGGGTCCGAATCACGCCCGACGGGGTGTGCGAGCTGTCGCGGGGGCGGTGGCGTGCGGAGATGGGGGTGGGATAGTCCCCGGGGTGACGGCGTCCGCATCGTCGTCCAACGACACTGACCCACCCATCCATACACGGGCGGCCAACCCCCAAGTGGCCCGCCCGCAAGGACCAACCCACAACCTGCCAACCCACAACCGGTCAACCCGCGACCGGGCCCGGCCCGCATGGGTCCAACTCACCACGGCCCAACCCCCAACGGACCAACCCACGCGCCCAAGCCCTGCCCGCAAGGGCCAACCCACCCACACCCGGCCCCACCCACACCCGGGCCCACCCCCCACACCCGAGCCCCGCCCGGCAGGGCAACGCGCGGGGAGGATTCCGCGGTGTGTGGTCGCCCGGATACAGTCGGCGAGGGCCCGGGGCCGCACGCGTGGTCGGGAGGGTGGGCCGAAGGTGCGGGGCTGGAGTTCGGAGGGGCTGGCGTGTTGGAGATCGTTACGGTGGGGGCGCTCGGTGCGTTCCTCACCGCGGTGGGCAATGGTGCCTCCGGCGAGTTCGGGCGGCAGCTCCACGTGTCCATGGGGGCGCTCGTACGCCGCACCCTGGGACGGGAGACGCCGCTTCCCGCCACCCCGGAAGGGTGGCAGGCGCTGGCCGGGCAGGTCCATCCGGTGCTGCTGCGCGACGCCGGTGCGGCCGGTGCCTGGGGTGCGTTCATGGCCGGTGCCAGGCCCGGCGCGCCCGTGCTGCGGCCGGGGGCCGGACTGCCGCCCGCCACCCGGTACTTCACCGATCGGGACGCCGTGCTCAAGCGGTTAACGCGGGAGGCGAGCCGGGCCGCTGCGGGTCGGCCGCGGGCCGCCCTGCTGTACGGGCCGGCCGGCATCGGCACCAGCGCCGTCGCGCTCGTCTGGGGCGCCAAGGAACACGGCCGCTACCCCGACGGACAGTTCTACGTCGACCTGCGCGAGGGCGACGGGGACGGCCGGCCCACCCCGGCCGCCGTCGTACAGCGACTCCTGCTGCGGATGGGCGTCGAGCCCGAACACCTGCCGGCCACCGAGGCCGACCGCGTCCAGCTCTACCGCACGCTGACGGCCGGCCGCCGGGCGCTGATCGTGGTCGACCACGCGACGACGGCCGCCCAGGTGCAGCACCGGGTGCCGGCCACGCCCGAGGTCTTCCTGCTGGTCGTCGTGACCGGGCCGGACCTGGGGCTGGAGGCCGAGCGGATCGAGGTGGAGCCGCTGCGCGACCGGGACGCCGTGGAGTTGTTGCGGCGGGTGGCGCGGCCCGAGCTGGTGGCCGAGGCCAAGCCGGAACTGCCGGGGCTGCTGCGGCAGTGCGCCGGGAACCCGCTGGCCCTCAAGGTCGCGGCCCGGCACCTGCTCGACCGGGTGCGGGTCGCGCCGGACGACGCGGACGGGGCCGCGGACGGTGGCGACCCGGTGCGCACCATGGCCCGGCAGGTCAGCCGCGGGCTGCGGCCGGAGACCGGCAGGCTGTGCCGGCTCGTCGCGCTCGGCAACTGGCCGGCCATCGATGCGAGGCTCGCCGCCGACGCGGCGGACGTTGCAGAGGACGCGGCGCGCGCGATGTTGGCCGAGGCGGCCGGCGCCGGCCTGGTGGAGGCGCTGTACGACGCGCGGTACCGGTTCCGGCCGGGGGTGCGCGGCCCGCTGGGGGAGGCCGCCGCGGCACAGGAGGGCATCGCGGAGGGCTCCGCCGCCATGGCCCGCACCCTGGACCGGCTCGCCGGCCGCGCCCTCGCCGCGGCCAGGGCCGCACTGCCCGGGAGTTGGCGCACCGACCTCGGCCAGGGCCGCGGCCCGTACGCGGACGAGGCGGCCGGGCTCGCCGCGCTGCGCGCCGATGCGGGGAACCTGGTGCAGGCGATCCGGCTGGCCGACGAGTACGGCCGGACGGGGACCGCGCTGCGGCTGGCCCGGGCGCTGTGGCCGTACCAGCTCAAGGCCGGGAACTGGGACCAGGTGCTGCCCGGGCTGCGCATCGCCAGCCGGCGCGCCGGCCGTCCCGGGGGCGCGTCGCCGGCGGACTCCCGGAGGGCCGGCGCCCTCCACTTCCAACTCGGCTTCTGCCTCGGCGAACTCCGTCAGTGGGAGGAGGCCGGCCGGGCGCTGGACGCCGCGGCCCGCAGCGAGCAGGACGCGGGGCACCTGCTCGGCCGGGCGTCCTGCGTGGAAGGGCTCGGGCTGCACCTGCTCTACCGCTGGCAGTACCCGGAGGCGTACGAGCAGTTCGCCGCGGCGGCGGAGATCTACCGGCTGATCGGGCCGAACGACGCCGGCAGCTCCAGCCTGCGGCGCGCCCTCGCCCTCATCCAGCGCCACCAGGGGCGGGCGCTGCGCGGCATGGGGCAACTCGACGCTGCGGCAGCGAAGTTGAGTCAGGCGCGGGACTTCTTCGCCGGGGGCGACGGTGAGGCGTACAACCACGCCCGTACGCTGACCGACCTCGCCGAGGTGCGGATCGACGCCGGCGACCGGGACGGGGCGCTCGCGCACATCGTGGCGGCCGAGGCGCTGCTCACGTCGGAGGCTGCCACGGTGCACCTGGCGTACCTCGCCGGGCTGCGGGAGCAGTGCGCGGCTGCGGCGTAGCGGCCCGTACGAGGAGCGGGTGCACGCCGCCGGCCGCGTGCACCCGCAGCCTGGTGCCGGCCGGGCCCGGCGTGCCGCCCGCCGCGAGCCAGGCGTGCAGTGCCGATGCATAGCAGGCCGGGTCGAGATCCGCGCCCTGACCTGCGGTGATGCGCAGTACGCCGTGGGTGCGGCTGCGTGCCGTGCACCGGTCGGGGCCGGTCGCGTAGCCGGCCAGCGCACAGTGCGGGTGGCGGGCCAGGACCTCGGCCGTCCACGCCTCCGGGCCGCCGAACCGGGGATCGTCCGCAGGCCCTTCGCGCACGATCACGTCGGCCGACGCCAGGTCGTCCGGGTCCCGGGTGTCCTCGTGCACGGCCAGGTGGGCGGTGCCGGTCGCCCCGTACGGATGGTCGGTGGTGCGGACGATCCACGCGTCGTCGCCGTGGACTTCGGTGCGGACGTGGAACGGTGCGGTGCGGTGCGGCGGCTCGTACGGGGGGAGCGGCAGCGGTTCCAGGAGTGCGGGGGCGGCGGGTTCGGGCAGGTCGAGCAGGGTGTAGAAGTGGCGGCGCAGCAGGGCGGCCGAGCGGCCGGGCGCCGAGGTGGTGAACGCGGCGGGGGCCGGGTCGGGGCGGTGCCCGGTCAGCAGGCGCTCCAGTTGGTCGCCGAGCGGGGCGTGCGGGTCGAGCCGGGGCGCGGTGCGGACGAAGTCGGCGAGCGGCGCCTCGGGATCCAGCCGTTCCTGCCCGGCGGCGGCCAGCAGGACGGGGGTGCCGAGGGCCGCCGCGTAGTAGCTGACCGCGCCGAAGTCGCCCAGCACCAGATCGGCGGCGAGCAGCGCCTGACGCCAGGCGTGCACCGGGTCGATCAGCGTCAGCCCGCTGCGGCGGGCGCGGTCGAGCCAGGCCCGGAGCTGCCCGGGGCCGTGCCCGTGCCAGACGTTGGGGTGTAGTACGGCCGCCAACCGGTAGTCATCGGTGGGGAGTTCGGCGGTCAGCCGGGGGAGCAGGCCGGGCAGCAGGTCCTGGCCGCCGCCGGTGCCGAACAGGCCCTCCGGGTTCCAGGTGGAGTTCAGGACCAGGAGCCGCTGTCCGGTGCGGACGCCGAGGGCGCGGCGGTAGCGCTCGCGGTGCGGGCGGGCGGCCAGCATCCGGTCGAAGCAGGGGTCGCCGGCGAGCACCGCCGCGTCCTCGGCCGCCGGACAGGATTGGCGCAGCCGTGCCAACTGTTCCGGGTGGGACAGTACGAGCCCGTCGACGTACGGGCGCCCGTCCGCCAACAGCCACTCCGCGTCGAGCCCGAACGTCGGCTCCCGGCTCCCGGCTCCCGGCTCCCGGCTCCCGGCTCCCGGCTCCCGGCTCCCGGCTCCCGGCTCCCGGCTCCCGGCTCC
>NZ_JBEHZD010000610.1:0-4258 GCF_040240285.1 Streptomyces sp. HSW2009
CCTTGATGGTCTGGGACTTCTTCACGGTGATGTTGCACCGCCCGTCGTAGCAGGGCCCCGGGGCCCCCCCCGGGGGGGGGGGGGGGCGCGCGCCCCCCCCCCGGGCGGCAGCCAGTAGCGTTCGCCCTGGAACGGGTAGGTGGGCAAATCGACCCGCACCGCGGGCTCCGGCCGGCCACCCGTCTCCTCCAGGAAGCGCCGCCAGTCCGGGCCGAGGCCCCGTACGTGCAGGGTGCCGAGGGCGCTGAGCACGGTCGTCGGCTCGGGGTGACCGGCGTGCAGAAGGGGCACCGCGTCCACCTCGTCGGCGCCCCCGTCCGCCGCGCTGTCGCGGGCCATCGCGCACAGCACGCGGTCCGGGCCGAGTTCGAGGAAGGTGCGCACACCCTGCTCGGCGAGGTGGCGGACCCCGGAGTGGAAGCGCACGGCCTCACGGACGTGCCGCACCCAGTAGTCGGCCGAGCGGAGCTGCTCGCCGGTGGCCGGCAGCCCGGTCACGTTGGAGATCAGCGGCAGGGTCGGTTCGTGCGCCGGCAACTGCGCCATGACCGTACGGAACTCCTCCAACATGCCGTCCATGTGTGGGGAGTGGAAGGCGTGGCTGACGCTCAACTCCTTGGTGCGGCGGCCCTGGTCACGCAGCGCGGCGGCGATGGTGTGCACGCTGTCCGCGTCCCCCGACACCACCACCGACGTCGGCCCGTTGACCGCCGCGATGCCGACCGTCCCGTCGCCGCCGGCCAGCAGGTTGGCGACCTCCTCCTCGGTCGCCTCCACCGCGACCATCTGCCCGCCGGTGGGCAGCTCCTGCATCAGCCGCCCCCGGGCAGCCACCGCGGTCACCGCGTCCTCCAGCGTGAACACGCCGGCCACGTGCGCGGCGGCCAACTCGCCGATGGAGTGGCCGATGAGGAAGTCGGGGCGCACCCCCCAGGACTCCACCAGCCGGAACAGAGCCACTTCGATGGCGAACAGCGCACACTGGGCCCAGGCCGTCTGGCGCACCAACTCCACCTGCTGCGGGTACGAGGCCGAGCCCTCGTCGGCGAGCAGCACCGCCCGCAGCGGCAGGCCGGTCCGCTCCGTCAACAGGGCACAGACGCCGTCCAGCGCATCGGCGAACGCGGGGAAGCGCTCGTACAACTCCCTTCCCGCGCCAGCTCGTTGTGCACCCTGGCCGGTGAAGAGGAAGGCGAGTCCGCCGCCCCGTGCCGCCTCGCCCAGCACGGTGTGCTCAAGGGCTGTACCACGGGCGATCCCACCGAGCGCGGCGAGCAACTCCGTGCGCCCGGCGCCCACGACCACCGCCCGGTGGGTGAGGTCGGCCCGGGTGGTGGCCAGCGCCCGGGCGACGGCGACCGGCCCCCACTCCGGGCGTGCGGCGACCGCCTCCCGTATCCGCCCGGCCTGCGCCCGCAGCGCCTCGGGGCTGGCGGCGGACAGCATCCACGGGACGGTTGGGGCCGCGGACACGGCGGCTCCGCCCTCGCCCGCGACGGCGGGACCTCGCCCAGTGTTCGGCACGCGAACTTCGTTCGCCCTGCGAACGTCAGTCGTGGCTGTGGCTGTGGCTGTGGCTGTGGCTGTGGTCGTGCCGGTGCCGGCACTGGCACCGGTGCCAGTACTGGTGTCGGTATCGGTAACCGTGTCGGTGTTCGCGGCCCCGGTCGGCCGTGCGGTGGTGCGGGGCGCGGTCGCGGGCTCGCCGTCTGCCCTGCCCGTACTGCCCGCACCGCTCACATCACCCGTACCGGCCGCACCGCCCGCCCCCGCACCGTCCGCGCCGGCCGCATCAGCCGGGTCGGCCGCTTCGAGGATGACGTGGGCGTTGGTGCCGCTGATGCCGAAGGAGGACACCGCGGCCCGGCGCGGTCGGTCGACCGCCGGCCACTGCTGCGCCTCGGTGAGGAGTTCCACCGCGCCGCGGGACCAGTCGACCTGAGTGGCCGGCGCGTCCACGTGCAAGGTGCGCGGCAGGACCCCGTTGCGCAGCGCGAGCACGATCTTGATGACCCCGGCGACACCTGCGGCGAGCTGGGTGTGACCGATGTTGGACTTCACCGAGCCCAGCCACAGCGGCCGGTCCGCCGGCCGGTCCTGCCCGTACGTGGCGAGCAGCGCCTGTGCCTCGATCGGGTCACCCAACCGGGTGCCCGTACCGTGCGCCTCCACCGCGTCCACTTCGCCGGGCGCCAGCCGGGCATCGGCGAGCGCCTGCCGGATGACCCGCTGCTGCGCGGGCCCGCTCGGCGCGGTGAGCCCGTTGGACGCCCCGTCCTGGTTGACGGCGCTGCCGCGCAGCACGGCCAGCACCCGGTGCCCGGCGCGGCGCGCCTCGGCCAGCCGCATCACCAGCAGCAGGCCGACGCCCTCGCCCCAGGAGGTGCCGTCGGCGCCGTTCGCGAACGCCTTGCAACGCCCGTCGGGCGCCAGCCCGCGCTGCCGGCTGAACTCCACGAACATGTGCGGCGCCGCCATCACCGCGGCCCCACCCACCAGCGCCGCGGTGCACTCGCCGCTCCGCAGCGCCTGCGCCGCCAGATGCAGCGCCACCAGCGACGACGAGCACGCCGTGTCCACCGTAAGGGCCGGCCCCTCAAGACCGAAGGAGTAGGCCAGCCGCCCGGACGCCACACTGACCGTCGTCCCCGTCAACAGATAGCCCTCGGCCCCTTCCGAAGCGGCCTGCGACCCGGCCCCGTACCCCAGTGGGGACGCGCCGACGAACACCCCGGTCCGGCTGCCGCGCACCGACGAGGGGTCGATGCCGGCCCGCTCGAATACCTCCCACGCGGTCTCCAGGAGCAGCCGCTGCTGCGGGTCCATGGCCAGCGCCTCGCGCGGGCTGATTCCGAAGAACGCCGCGTCGAACCGCTCCGCGTCCCGCAGGAACGCGCCGTGCCGCACATAGCTGTGGCCCGGCCGGTCCGGATCAGGGTCGTACAGGCCGTCGGTGTCCCAACCGCGCTCGGCCGGGAACTCGGTGACGGCGTCCCGCCCCTCGCTCAGCAACCGCCAGAAGTCCTCGGGCGATGCGACGCCGCCGGGGAAGCGGCAGGCCATGCCGACGATCGCGATCGGCTCGTGCCGTGCTTCGGTGAGCTGCCGGTTGCGCAGCTCAAGACGCTTGTTCTCCTTCACCGAGTGCCGCAGCGCCTCCAGGACGCGTTCGTGCGAAGCGGGTGTCTGTGGTGCGGTCATCGTCTTCTCCACCATCCGAACGCGATCAGAGGTCGGTGCTGCCGAAGGCCAGGCCGATGAGGTCGTCCGCGTCCATGGCGTCGATCGACTCCAGATCGCCCGGGTCCGCGTCCCCTCCCGCCCCGTCGGCCGGCGGGGCGGATTCGTCCGCGGTCAGTTCCAGCAGCGCGCCGAGCAACCCGGAGGCTCGCAACCTGGCCGGGGCGATGGTGGCCAACAGCCGGCGGATCTCCGCGTCGTCCACCTCCGCGACCCCGGCCGCCTCGTCGCCCGCCCCGGCCGGCCCACCCAGTGCACCTGCCAACTCCGCACGCAACTGCCCGGCCAGCGCGGCCGGCGTGGGATGGTCGAAGACCAGGGTGGCGGGCAACCGAAGGCCGGTGGCCGCGCCGAGCCGATTGCGCAGTTCGACCGCCGTCAACGAGTCGACGCCGAGTTGTTTGAACGCCTGCTCGGGGCCGACCTCCGTACCGGACGCGTAGCTCAGGACCAGCGCCGTCTGCTCCCGCACCAGGGCGAGCAGCAGCCGGCCGCGCTCCGCCTCGGGCACCGCGGCCAGCCTGCTGACCAGCGCCTGTGCACCGTCAGCCGCGGCCTGCGCGCCGGCGGCGGCCCGCCGCGCCGGAGCGGCAACCAACTGGCGCAGCAGCGGCGGCACTTGCTGGGCTCCGAGCGCCGCCCGCGCCGCGCCGGCATCGAAGCCCATCGCCACCAGCGCCGCCCGATCGGCCGTCAGCGCCGCGCTGAAGTGGCCGAGGCCCACGGCGTCGGACAGCGGCGTCGTCCCGGCCCGGCGCAGCCGCGTCAGATCGGCGTCGCTCAAGTGCCCGGTCATGCCACTCTCCCGCTCCCACAGCCCCCAGGCCACCGACACGCCGGGCAACCCCTGGTCCCGCCGGTGCTGCGCGAGCGCGTCCAAGAACGCGTTGCCCGCCGCGTAGTTGCCCTGCCCGGGCCCACCCAGCACCGCGGCAGACGATGAGAAGAGGATGAAGAAGTCGAGTGGGGTGTGGTGGGTGAGTTGGTGGAGGTTCCAGGCGGTGTGGGTTTTGGGGCG